>JASLID010000084.1 GCA_030153045.1 Flavobacterium sp. | reverse complement strand
TGGGATGGTGGTGACCAAGACACCGCGCAACTTATAATGCCTGAGTATAATATTTGTGTAGAATATTGGGTAAATGCGTTAAATGCAGACGATGAGTTCAATGCAACAGGTATTTGGAATTATGTTACGACTGATCAAATTCGTTTTTTAAATTTAGAAACCAATGATTTAATAGAACTGGTTGATGTGCCGCCTATTGCTTTTTCAGAAGCCATGCGAGATATTGACTTGTTTGTAGGTGTAGCCAGTGTAGGAAATGATCCTACTTGGAGTGATTCGGGTGGTTTGCCTACTTATAGAGATTATTGGCAGTCCTATTCGTTTGGTGATTTATCAGAAATTGCCAAAAACAGAAAAGAAATTCTTCAGGGGCTTATTCCTCGCCTAAAAATTGCTTCGGTTACACATATTGAAGATAAGTTTGTGGTAGTAAAAGGAAAATTACGAACCTACAAAATACACATAGGAAGTACCAATATTTTAATGGAACCTAATGACCAGTATTTGTGTATCGTTCCTGATAGAAGTAAAAAAGATATGAGTGAAAATTTGTTTTTGCCTTTTGAAGGAGATAATGGCTTGTCGGTTATTATTTCGAAGGCATTTCTGTTAGCCAACGATGATAAAATTTCTGATACAACCATTACGTCACAAATAAACAGATAATGAAACGCTACAGTCAACAAATGCTCCTTCCTGAAATAGGAACTGTTGGGCAAGAGCACATTAGCAAAGCACATGTTTTGGTCATTGGTGCCGGTGGGCTGGGTACAGTTGTGGCTACTTATTTGACAGCCATGGGCATTGGCAAAGTAGGGATAGTCGATTTTGATGAGGTGGATGAAACCAACCTGCATCGTCAGTTTTTATATACTCCTGCTGATGTGGGTCAAAAAAAAGCTAAAGTTTTAGCCGGCAAATTGACTGTTCAAAACAATCGTATAGAGGTAATTCCTATTGAAGAGAAAATAAACAATGAAAATTTTACCAATATTGTTTCCGGTTATAAAATTGTATGTGACTGTTCAGATAACCTGAACACCAGATTAGTTTTGGATAAGCAGTGTGGGTTATATGATATTCCTTTAGTGCATGGTGCTGTTTCTGATTGGCAAGGATATGTTACGCTTTTTCATTATAGAAATAAGTTTAAGTATCATGATTTGTTTGATATGAAAACGTTATTAAAAAATGATTCTTGCTCTTTGAATGGTGTTAATAGTTCAATTTGTGGGATTATAGGGAGTATAATGACCAATGAAATAATGAAAATGGTTTTAAATTTAGATTCTAATTTAGATGGTGGTTTGTTATATGTTAATGGGTTAAAAAACGATTTTAAATTATTAAAATTAAAAAAAAAATGAGTTTAACAAAACCTCCGCAAGCACTAGCAAAGCATTTTACAAGTTAGAGTGGTTACTGATAGAATTATTGGTAAAATGAAGGAGTTTGTGAAGGGAATGGTGGCTTAAGAGTAATTACTATTTTAGTGAAAAAGAGGAAGAATTAATTCAAATTCTAAAATTAAAACAATTGCAAATACTAGATAAAAAGAATGAGTTTTATTAATGATATTTTAGGGTTAAGTAAAATTGAGTGTCCAAGATGTTTGGGTAAAGGAAATGTCGATTGGGAGGATATTGAAAGGTTAAATAAACAATTAAAATGGGCTCCCGGTAATTGTGCGTACTGTGATGGAAAAGGATGGGTAAAAAAAAGTCAATTGAATAAGTTAGCCGTAGATACTACCTATTTAATAACAGATATTTCACTCGAAGAAAGAGAAAAACTAAAAAAAGGAGAAATTAACGCTTTACAGCGGGCAGAACTTTACGAAGAAGACCGTAATAATTTCATAAAAGAAGTGAGATACTTACACTTTAATTGTAATCTAGATCCAATGAAATTGACTGATTTCTATTTATTACACTCTCAAGAAGTAGGAGATTCAGAAAGAGACGAGTTTTACAAATACATTCTCAAAATTATACATCATAAAAGTTAAGATTACAAACCTAAAAAAACAATTGCATCATCAAGGTCTTGAAAAACTGAAACTCCCTCGCTGCTCAAAGTCTCCCGACTTTGAGCCATACTAATAACTATTTTTCAATACATCAACAACAGATTAGCTGCTTTTTCGAGGATCAAAATACCCTCCCCCTGTAAGCGTATGCAACCAGAGAATAGCCGAAAACGGATACTTAATTTTAGCGTTCCTCATTTATTTTGAGACCAAATATACTAAACAATTGATTTCGTTTTCGATAGCCCTGTGTTGTTGTTTTTATTTCAAAATTGTGAATATCTTCCCCCAAAAATCGTCCTTCGCTCTCCTTTAAAAATTTACCTTTGCCGTCCTTAAAAACTAAAAGACATGAGCGCAACGTGGTACGAATGTAAAGTAAAATTCAGAAAAACTGACGAAACCGGAATACAGAAGGTCACGACCGAGCCGTATTTAGTGGATGCCCTGTCCTATACCGAAGCTGAAACCCGCATTACGCAGGAAATGATGTCGTACATCAGTGAAGAATTTAGGATTACCAATATTAAAGTGGCGAATTATGCCGAGATTCATCCTTTTGAAAATGCCGACCGTTGGTTTCGTTCCAAAGTCGCGTTAACCGCCTTTGATGAGGAAAGCGGTAAGGAACGCAAAACGAATTTGTATTTATTGATTCAGGCCAATGATGTCAAAGAAGCCTACGATAATACTTTGATCGCGATGAAGAACACCATAGGGGATTATACGATTCCGGCTATTTCAGAATCGCCTATCATGGATGTTTTCCCGTATTTCAGTGGTAAAGAGGACGGACTGGAACATATAGAAAAGTTCAATGCTCTGAAAGCATCTAAACCGGCTGCTGTAGAAGTAGAAGACCACATGGAGTTTGATGCGAAACTTGTAGAAGAATATCAGGAGTAGTACTCCTGATTTTTTTTGACGGAATTCGTTTTTGTTTTGAAAAAATAGTGTTTACTTAGTATTCCATAAAAACTGAGAACGAATTCCGCTGATTTAAAAACCATGAGATACGTCATTGCCTTTTTCTTTCCCTGGTTGTCCTTAATGCTGCAAGGCAAAATAGGCTCCGGAATACTATGCCTGTTATTACAGATTACCATCATTGGATGGATTGCTTCGCCAATTCGCTAAAGCTCGTGTCCAGCTTTTATCTGGGCGGTGGTTTCCCTCAACCGTATGTATGAAGACCGGAGAACCAACCGATTGATCCGGGAAATGAGAAGATAACACTTCCTTGTTTTCATAGCACAATCCAATACACTATGCAGCTGTTCAAAGCCTATATCTTTGCGCAGCAGTGATTGATACTGTTGAATTGTAAAAGCAATCACATGAAGTAAGAGAAGTGAAAAGTGGAATGAGATGCTTCCTTGCGTCAGCATGACAATTGGAGTTGTGATTACTGCGTCTGTTCGCTATGCTTGAGTGCTATCGTTTCTTCTCGCAATGACAGTTTACATCACCCCACAGCAATCTTCATCTGCTTGTGAAGGATATGAATATCCAAATGGGTTTCTTCCCCAATAAACTCTCCATCAATCTGAAAGCTGACAGGAGTAGTGGTAGTAATAGTAGCTTTATCGGTGGAGATGATTTCTACATCTTCAGAATCCACAGGAATGTTTCCGGTAATGATCTTGCCAAAAACCAGTAGACCTAGATTTTTTAGTATGACAATCTCAAACTTTCCGTCGTCTATTTTCCCGTTTGGGTTTATGGTCACACCAGAGCCGTATTTCTGGGAATTGGCAATCACAATCATTTGGGCGGTTGTTTCCATCGTCTGGCCGTTCGCTTGGATCGTGGCGATAAAAGGGTCTTCCTGTTCGCTTAAAGTGGTGATGGTCTGTAGCATATAGCCGAGCTTGCCCCGTGTGGAGCTGTTTTCATAATTTTTGACCAGCTGCGCGTTCAGACCCAGGTCACTCAGGTGTATGCTTTTACGGTTGTTGATGCAAATCATATCCATTTCTATACAATCACCATGAAAGGCAATTGGAAGATTTTCCTCGAGTGTAGAGGGTAGGTTGAGGTCGACCGACAGTCCGTTGGCAGAACCCGCTGGCAGGATTCCCATAATGATATCCGTTTCCTGAAGGGCCTCTGCCACGATCTTGATCGTTCCGTCACCACCGGCCACCAATACCCGCTGCGGGGGGTGTTTTTCACAAAAAGACCGAATCGCTTCGATATCATTATGTCCTGTGGTTTCAAAGACATGAAAATGAAAGCCTTCTTTTTTTGCAAAAAAAGCTGTGGCTTCTATTATTTCCGCCTTATCGATATCCCCGGAAATGGGGTTGACCACCAGTACGATGTTCTTTTTCAATTTTTTATCTTTATATTACGTAAATCTAACTAATTTGGAGGTTTAAAAATAATAAAATGAAACCTGTTTTAAAACTATACCGAGGTTATGCGAACGAACAGGAACTGATTGTGATGGGGCATGTCTTTCGTCCAACTACGAAGGAGGAGTATGATTTCCAGAAGCGGAAGTTCAAGAACGCTAGGTCTATCATCCGTATGTTTCAGATGAAAACCCAGGCCAATGCCGACGTGTATCTGGAATGGGACGGATTAAAGATCCATACTAAAACGTTAGACGACGGGTATTTTAAATTCTGCATTCTCATTTCCAAAGTCTCTGGCTACGGATGGATGGAGTACAAGGTCAGTATTTTTCATGAAGGTGAAGAAATCATAGAGAAAGGAAGCTATGTGCGGCCTCATTTGGGAAATCTCGGATTTATCTCAGATATTGATGATACCTTTTTAGTTTCGCATACGAGGAATATTTTTAAGAAATTATATATTTTACTGTTCCGAAATGTCAACGACCGCAAGATTTTTGAAGATGTAGTGCCGCATTATCAGGCATTGAGCACCGCGGGACACAACAATAAAGAAGAACAGAATGCCTTTTTCTATGTGTCAAGCAGTGAATGGAACCTGTACCGTTTCATTGTCCAGTTTACCGAACTGCACCAGCTACCCATGGCGGTACTGCTGCTGAAAGATATTAAAACAAGCCTAGCCGATTTCTTTATGAGTGGCAGGGGAGACCACAATCATAAGTTCGATAAGATCAAGCATATTTTAGAGTTTTATCCTCACCTGAATTATACGTTGCTGGGTGATGATTCGCAGGAGGACCCTTTTTTATATGAAAACATCTGCAAGATTTTCCCAGTGAATGTAAAGGCGGTTTATATTCGTCAGACGGGGCATCATAAAAAAGCCAAAGTGCAAGTGGTTTTAGATATTATAGCCAGTTTAGACGTATCGGTCTGCTATTTTAAGCACAGCAGTGAAGCCATTGCACATTCCAAAAGTATTGGGTTGATGGTGTAGTGGTATTATAGACGTTATTGTTGTATTGAAAGGATTACTTCGTCCGTTCGCTTCGCTCGGGTGCTTCGTCGTACCTCCTCGCAATGACGATCACAACATCCCACAAAAAAAGCCTGACAAATCAAAATCTATCAGGCTTATAGTATAATAAAAACGAAATACTAGCTTTTTCTACTCATTAAAATTCTCAAAATATACCAGAACAAAAGCATAATAGAAGAAAACAACTGCAATGCAGCGCCTACATATTGTTCTGTATGGTATTGATTTTTAATTTGATGTGTTTGGTATAAGATACTTCCTGATGCCAAAACCACCATGCCGACAGAGAACCATAGTCCTAAATCGAAACCAAATAGCGCTCCAGCGACAATAAGTCCTAAAGACACAAAACCACCAATAACCAAAGCCGTTCTTAAGAAAGAAAAGTCCGTTTTGGTAAATAAGACTACGGCAGTTAATCCGGTAAACATAAATAAGGTCATCACCGCTGCCTGCATAATCACGGCACTTCCGGTATATAAAACGGCAATAGCTATCATAGGTAAGAAGATCACCGCTTCTAAAATCACATAAAGTCCCAAGCCTAGGTATTGTTGATCACGAGAAGGGTGGAAGGTCAGCTTTTCCGCCATAGTACTACCCAACCAAAAAAGACCAATAATAAACAACCAAATGTATTTACCGCCCATCATAGAAAGAATCATCTCTGTTGGAACCACACGAAGCAGGATGGTTTCCACCAAGATGAAAGCCAATATGGCTAAGGCTACATGCAGGTACGTTTTTCTGTAAAAGGTTGCTTTTTCATATTCCGTTGTATCGACAACAAATTGGTTTTGGTTTTCCATAATTGATTTTGTTTTAGTATTGGCCCCGAAATTATAGATTTTATTTTAGAAGTGGAAATTTAGAGGGAAAACTTATAGGCTGTCATTGCGAACCTCATCATATTTCTAGTAGAACTAAAATAATAATCTTCTGATAAAGCTACAATTTTGTCTTTAGATGTTCCATTTAAAAATTAAAGTAAAGCGTAAATAGCTTTAAAAGCTAACAATAGCACTTTAGATATATTGCTTTTTTAATGGAAATTCTTGTTTGATAGTTTCAAGCTTTTCTTTATTGAGCGGTTTGTTAAGAAATCGGACTACAGAGGGGTGACTTTCAGCTCGTTTGAGATCATCAGGATGTATGGAAGTAGTAATCATCAGGATGATGCAGTTTGTCTTGATGGTCTCGGAGAGTTTTATATATTCATCAAGGAATTCATATCCGTTCATTCCAGGCATATTGATGTCGAGAAATATGAATTGGGGAAGTAAGTGAGGTAGCTCTTCTAACGAGAGGAGATATTTGAGGGCCTCAATTGCCGATTCTTGTAAAACAACTTCTTCGGCAAAATTGCTTTTTTCGGCCATTCTTTTTGCAATGTAACGGTCTGTTGCGCTATCATCTATCACGAGGATTTTTTTGAAGGATGGTTTTGTAGATTCTTGTTCCATAAGTAAAGTTTATTTATTTGTTTGGAATTTTAATAGAGAAGGTGGTTCCTTCACCAATTTCAGATTGAACTTCGATATCGCCATTAAGTTTATTAATGGTTTCTTTTACGATGTAAAGTCCAAGGCCAGAACCAACAGATTCATGAGATACACGGTAAAACATGTCGAATATTTTCGGGTGTAATTCTTTACGGATACCTATGCCATTGTCGCTAACGCTGATTCTTGTTTCGGTGTTGGATGTATCTATTTTAATATTGACAAATGGGTTCGAAATTTGGGAGTTTTGATAGCGGATAGCATTTGAAATAAGGTTGTTTAGAATGGTAACAAGACGATTTTTGTCAGAGTAAAAAGGGGTATTTCCAGTGATATCAACTTTAAAATCAACTACCCTGTTAGCGTCTCCCATGAATTTTAAATTTTGCGTTACATCGTGGAGCAGCTCATTAAAGTTGATAGTCTCTTTATTGACTTCCATGCGTGAGTTGCGTGAATAATCAAGAATGTCACAGATAAAACTGTCGAGTTTTTTAGCGTTTCCTTTTAACATTTGAAGATGTCCGAGCATTAACTCGTCTGAGGTATCATCCTGTGCAATTTCAATAAGGCCGAGCATTGAATTCAGTGGTGCGCGCAAATCATGTGACGTACTGTAAACAAAACGGTCGAGTTCGTAATTCGCTGTTTTTAATTCTTGATTCTCAATTTCCCGTTTCTTAAATGTTAGTTCAATATGTGCTTCGCTATATTTTTTAAATTGGTAGGCCCACAATCCGCAAAGGCCAAAAATAGCTATTGCGAGTGCTATATGAATAATGAATGTTTGCAAGGACATATAGTCTAACTGGGTGAAATAAATGTCTTCAAACCCAATGTATTGCAAATAACCAAACGACCCATGATGAATTACCACAGCTAATGTTAGAGGTATTTGAAGTTTCCAGTTTTGATAGGTAATAAGAATTGCACTGGCAACGAATGCAATAAAGTGCATTTCAAACATACCGTGCATTTGGTAAATATATTGTGCCATGAAAATCGCCAACACCGTACTGAGAACATATTGATAAAAGTTTGATTCAGGCAAAGCAAATTTCGCGGAGTAATAAGCGATAAGTGACAAGCTTCCAACTCCAATTGCAATTTCCCAGGTGTCATAATAAAAAGCAAGCAGCAAGCCGGCAACAAAAAAACTGAAAAGAAAATAGTTGATTAAATTATCAGATTTATTTTTTATTGCAGAAAGAAATTCCTGAATATGCACGGACTGTTCTGTGTTTTCTATCTGTTTCATATGCCAATTTTTATTGTTTTTCTATCTCCCATGCTAACCTTATGATAGGTGTTGCAAACTATATTTGTATTCATTATGCCAGAAGAGAGAAAATATGGCAGTAAATAAAATGGCAAGCCATACTGTGAGTAGTATTTTAATTCCGTTTCCCATTTTTCAAAAATTATTAGTAATGATTGTTAATGCGTTCTTGTAAGAAATTAAAATCAGCATTTTATGATTAATGATGAAGATAAGCTAAGCCAATTTATAAAATAAAACTGACAAAATCAAATTTTATTTATCGTATAATTCATAAAATCAACAAATTACTCTTGTAGTATTAATCTTTCATAATCAACGAGCTTATAAATTTATTTAAAAAGTTGCGTTAGATTATTGATCCGAGCGCTGTATATTTCCAATTAGGATCATGATAACTTCGGTCGATTTTGGTCTAAATTTTCTACCAAATTAATGTGAATTTTTCTACGGATGCGAAAGGGTTGAAACAAGGTTAAGCCCACTAGAAGGTATTGTTGTGTATAGTGTAGTTATGGGACAACAAAGCGTCTACCAATTAAGGCAGGTAAAAATTGATGTTAAAGTTAGTCGGATACTGCTACTTTACCTTTTTATCAAAATCAGTGCGATATTCAACATACTGCGCTTCAACAACTAATTCTCCATTCGGCATTCTAACAATTTCCTCAGCATGTATTTTGCATTCGGGCATCTTTTCTCGTATGTCTGCAACAAAATAATATACTTCACCCTCGTCAAATATACTACGAACGCCTTTTCTTATTAATTCTTCTTTTATCAAACTACTCATCTTGTCAATTTTTTATGTTTAGTTCTTACTGCAGAATTTATAATAATCTCTATTTGTCATGAACAGAGTGCTTTATCTCACTTATAACGATAAACAAACCCATCAAGGTATAATTACATGTGCTTTTTTTCAATTATACGTAACCGAGATATCCTCTTTTCCAACCTCAATTTGTTTTACTCTCGGGGACTGTTTTTCATTTTATTTACCCAAAGGTAAACTGCCCAGATTACGGTAATACCAAAAACAATAAGAGCAGGAATAGAGTAATCAAGAAAAAAGTGGTGAAAGGAAGCACCAATTAAAATGTAGGCGGAGGCGATGCTAAGTTTTAGCGGAATAAATTCAGCGTTTGACCAGGTTGTTTTGATTTAAAAAAAAAATCATGTCGCTTTATTTTTAGTGCATCAAAGTTAATTTATGGCAGTTAACTTAAAGCCTTCCGGCTTTGAGCTACATTAATGACTAGTGTAATTATTAAAATAACTATTTTTCAATACATCAACAAAGAGAGGTCACTTTTACCAAAAAGGGAGGTTTTTCCTTACTTTCTATAAGAAAAAACATTTTACATTTATTTTTCATTAACAAACTAAAAAACAATACGTTATGAAAAATTATGTTGCAACATTAGTCTGTACAGCCTTCATGGCCACAGTTATCGTTTCCTGTGACAAAGCAGAACTACAACAGGAAAACACAAACGCAGGCACAACCACTACGCAGGAGAATCAAAAAAGTACTCAGCAGGCGCTCGCACCTTGCCCTACGCTCTATGCCTTAGTGTTATCCGGTTCCAGCGGTTCACCCGTTCTGCCTGGTTTTGCTTCTACTATTTTTAAAGTAGACCTGTGTAGTAGCCCTACCGGTTACAACTTTGTATCCCAAATAACCGTTGGAGGGATTTCAGTGCGTTCCGTAACTGGTTTGTGTGATATGCCGGGGGTACCTGATTTTGCCTGGGCGGTTACGGGAATCAACTCCAATTTCCCCGGGAAACTCTTAAGAGTGCAGATCTCTACCGGAATTGCCAGTGTAGTAGCTACCACAACGGTTCCGTTACAGGATATCGAAAACTATGGCAGTACCGGTTTGTTTGTGGCCATTAAAGAAGGAACCTCGCAATTAATGAAAGTTACCGTTCCCGGTGGGGTGTGTAGTGCCTTTGCGCCTGTAGGTCCAACACCGCAATACAATGGCTTAGCGGTTGTAGGTACTACTTTTCATGCTATTTCCGGTACCACCAACTCCATTTGTTCTCCTACTTATGGCGATATTTTTGAATATCCTAACACAGGCGGACCTTATACGACAAAGTATTCGTATAAAAACTTAACGGTAAACGCTAGTTGGACTATGAAAGAATTGGGTTTTCATTATGACATTTGCTGTGGGAAAAGATGGACCGTGGGAAGCTCCATGGGTATCATATCCCATAACACAAATGTTACACCTTGCGTGCTCCCTAATCCTACTTTCTTATTGAATACCGCTACTACCGGTCAGAATTACCGCTACATTTACGATTTTATGGCAAAGATGTAATGGTTTAAACATCCGGGTTAAATCATTATCGAAAGGGTTTGCCCGGATGTTTCTACATGCAATAACTAAAAGAAAATAGCTGTAATTTTGCGCTATAGCAATTGGTCCTTTTATGATACTGAATTCCTTTCCTTCTATTTCAAACAATGAGGCTAAAGTACTTATACTGGGCACCATGCCAGGCATTCAGTCGCTAAAACTGAATCAGTATTATGGTCATAACAGAAATGCTTTCTGGAAGATTGTTTTCACGTTGTTTGACGAGCCTTTTTCGCAGGATTATGACATCCGTAAAGAAGTGGTCTTAAAGAATAATATTGCGGTTTGGGATGTTCTCAAAGTCTGTGTCAGAAAGGGGAGTCTGGATAGTGCTATTGAGCAAGAAGTTCCCAATGATTTTAATGCGTTTTTAGCAGCACACCCCAACATTGAGCATATCTTTTTTAACGGTCAGAAAGCAGCGCACTATTTCAAAAAATATGTTACTGTTTCAGCAAAATACACCCTGCACACTTTACCCTCCACCAGTCCTGCTCATGCGGGGATGTCTTTTGAACAAAAAAGGGTAGCGTGGCAAATGATCCAACAGGTATCGGCAAATAAAAATAGGCAAATTCCTGCTTCGACTTTACGCAGCGGGATGATCGATGGGAACTCACTGTAGAAAAAAGAGCCTATGATTTGCTACTGCAACAATCATCTTTTTCTTTCTCGATTATCAAATATCCTTGGATGGAGAAACCGCTTCATGTAATTTGTACTTATTAAATTGAGGTAAAATCTTAAGTGAACTATATGCTCACAAAAAATGTAAACAATAGTCACTTCATTTTAACAGAAAATGCTTAAATTAGTATGTCTCTAATTGTTTGATTTAGAGTAGGATGATTGCAATATAATTCTTCGTTATGCTGTGTAATTAGGCTAAATTTAATGTATTACACTTTAAAATACTATACTATGAATGATGCACATTTACATTTGGTACTCAATCATTTCCCCATTATTGTTCCTGTAGTAGGGCTTATGGTAATGTTAGGTGGTTTAGTTTTTCGTTCAGATGCTGTAAAACGCACCGCTTATTTCATTTTTATTTTAGGAGCTATTGCTACCTATCCTACGCTTGAAACAGGGGGAGGCGCAAAAAAAATCGTACAAGAGCTACCGGGCATAGAAAAGGAAGTCATTAAAACGCATATACAGGCAGCCAAAACGTTAGCACAGTTTTCATATGCATTAGGTGCTCTTTCCTTATTGGGTTTGTGGGCTAATTTCAAAGAGAAAAGCTTTTCCACTATGCTTTCTATTGTAACGGTTGTTTTTTCGGTTGTGGTGCTATTCTTTGCCAAACAAACAGGAACAACGGGTGGTGAAATTAGACATACTGAAATTAGACCTGATTTTATTCCGCCCACACCCAATCCAAATGATGCTGAAAAAAAATAAAGTAGACTTTGCGCAGCGGGTTTCAATTGAAGCCATGGCTATTAGACTTGAAGAATTAGGACTAGTAGAACAAAAATAAATCCAGTATTGGTAACATGAATAATAAATATCATTTTCCCCATGAAAAAACACAGTATCACCCTTATTTTAATGCTGACCACTTTCGGTTCATTTGCTCAAAACAATGATTCAAATAGTATTTTTGTTCGACATGACAGAACTACATTAAAAGCAAATGAATGCGAATGGGTTATCAAATCGCTACTAAAAGATAGTACTGAAGTAGCATCAGAAAAAGGAAAATCAATACCAGCCGTTCTACTTGAGGCAATAGAAGCTGGAAGATTAAAAGCATTTGACAGTTGGACAAATAAACTCATACCGGCTAACGAAGTTTACACATGGGGCATGTCTATTGATACAGTAGCTGTTTATGAGGAAGATATTCTCAAATACAAAGTAGTACAGAATCGCCGTACGGGTGATGACATTAAACAAATAAGGATTTATCAGGATTGGTATTTTGATGTTAAAAAACTAGTACTATTTGCCATTATCAAATCAATAGAATTTTTAGAACCAGACAGGTTGATTGGCAGTTATAATGAGGAGAGTGATGTTGTTCCATTTTGCCGAATTGATTATTAATGAAAGCAAAATTTTAGGCTTTAAGTTTGTCAATACAAGTAGTAAATGGAGCTAAATTTATGGTAAACAATTCAGTGGGTAACCGTTACAAGAAAATGAATTCCACAACGATACGCAATACATATTTATACGTAATTTGTTGATTATCAAAAATAAAAGTCATTTGATAGCCATATTTTTTTTTATTTTTTGTATCTTTATAGGACTAAAATGATTGGAGATTCACGTTTCTAATTGTTAGGTCTTTAAAGAGTATGCAATTTATTTTGTATGCTCTTTTTAGTTTATCTGAATTTTATAATTTTCATTGGCAACCATAAGCAAAAAATCGAACACCAGATTATTCATCTGTATGTGTTAGGCTCCTATATGATTCAACAAATATCTATTGAGACAGCTTCAAAATTCTTAAAGCACCCTTGCCCACAATACCGAAAACCAAAACACCAATAACCAAATCAGGGATTTTGGAATGGGTGAAATAGACCAATATACCAGCCACAATAACACCAATATTCACAATGACATCATTAGATGTAAAAATCATACTAGCTTGCATGTGAGCTTCTTTACTTTTGGATTTTTGCAATAAGTACAAACATATAGCATTACCAACAAGCGCCAGCAAAGAAATAAGTATCATAGTTTGGAATACGGGTACTTCGGTAAAACCTAAAAATCTTCGTAATACTTCAATAAAACCTAGTATTGCTAGTAGCATTTGAAAATACCCACTAACTTTTGCGATATTGTTTTTCCGTACTACAGCACCACCTACAGCAAATAACGCAAGAGCATAAACAATGCTGTCAGCGAGCATGTCCAAGCTATCGGCAACAAGTCCCATAGAATTAGATATGAAGCCTGTAACCATTTCTAAAGCAAAGAAAAAAGCATTGATTCCAAATACTTGCCAAAGTAGTTTTCGTTGTTGTGTATCGTCGTTTTTCGGAATGTTTTCGTCTGCTATTTTGGTTTCTACCAAATTGCTATCCAGATTTAAGCTGTCAATTTTGGCGGTAATAGGTTTTGCACTTCCTGAATGAAACACCTCTAATGTACCATTTGGGATATCAAAATTAAGTCCCTGAATTTGCTTTATATCATTTAGCTTAATCCGTATCAATTGTTCCTCGCTAGGGCAATCCATCTTCACTATTTTATAAATGCTTTTATTCATAGTTTTAATTTGATTGGTATACAAAATTAGTGTTTTCAATCATAAATGGACTTGACCAATAAAAAAAACTAACACCAGCTTATTCATCCAATGTTAGGTTTCTATTACGATTCAGGAATGACCCTGAAGATTTTTATGCATTTGTGGTTCGTTCTCGCTACGCAAAGTCTCCCGACTTTGAGCCATACTAATAACTATTATAATTATTAAAAGAACTATTTTTCAATACATCAGCAACAGGATTATCTGCTTTTTCGATGGTCAAAATCCCCGCTCCATTTACATAATTACCTGCACTCGAATAAATATAGTCTGAAGCCTTTTCTACAATACCTGCTCGAACAGGATTTAAATGTATGTAATCTAATTTTGACCACATGAATTTTTCTGAATAAACCTCTTCAGCATGATTTCCATATTGCCAAAATTGATAATTTTTGTTACGACTATGAGATTCTGTAGCTATTTTAAATCTTTCTAACATCCATTCTCTTCGGCTCTCAGGTTCTGTTTGAATTTTATCTAAAATGGCTTTTGCAGTAAACTTCTTAAAATCTCTAATTAAATCTGATAATTTGCCGTCTTTTGACTGTACAATTAAATGAATATGATTGCTCATAATTACATAGCCATACAACGTCATTTCTTTATTTTTGATACAGAAATCTAAACAGTCAATAATACAGTCACGATAATTTTTTCTTGAAAAGACATCTATCCAATCTACCACTGTAGCAGTAATAAAGTGCGCTTTGTCTTGTTCTCTTATAACGTATCCTTCTTTCATGGCGTGTAAATAGTTTTATCAAATATAATAAATCACTATTTTTATTTAATTAAAAAAGCTACAACATTTCTGTTATAGCTTTTTGTTTGTTATTGCTCAAAGTCGGGAGACTTTGCGCAGCGGGATTCGTTTCAGAATGTTGGAACGATTTTATTGTGGATAATCATGGATATTAAATATCAATAATTCTTTAACTCATCACTTAAATCTCTCGCAAATTCATTGATATCAACAACAAAACCAGTTTTCTCACCGACAGGAAAAATATTTAACAAATAGTCATTTTCCTCGATTAGGTCTATCATTTCTTCTTCAAAATAATCCAAAGAAATTTTCTTTATATCTAAATGCTCCCAACCTGCTACTTTACAAAGTCCAGCAAAATCTTGAGATGTCCAGAATGGGACTATTTCTTTCCCATCAATTTCAGAGGTTACTATATTATTGTTGTCTACTAAAGTATACATCACTTCTCTATCCGCAACTCTCTTAATAAAATATTTGTATCTTTCAATTGGACTAAGTTTTATTACTTTTTCAATCTCTATTTTTTCCATATTAATTAGGATTTTCTTTGTTCTTTTTCCCGTTATTATCATACTTATGCTGTTTGCGATGGTCAGCTTTATTTTGTAATTTAGAATGCTTATATGAATATCCTTTAGCAGCTTCTTTACCTCTTTTGTGAGCTAAATCTTTGCCAGGAGGGTTTCTAATATTTTCTCTTTTTCCTCGACTTATTTGATTTCTCTCTTGTTTTATCCAACCCTTATCTGCTTTACTTGCTTTAGGGTCTTTTCCAATTTCTTTTAAACGTTCTTGTTTTCCAGACCTGCCTTCTTTTAAAAGCTGCTTGGCGGATTTTCCAGAATCAGTTGCTTTATCAACTCCTTTAATTAGTTTTTTAAGAGTTCCGCCACTAACAAAAGGAATCAGAACACCAGCTGCTAAAAAACCTGCATCAGAAGCTGAAGCATCTGTTCCATCAATATGTTTAGGCTTTCCATCATACATGCCTAATATTCCACGAGTAACAGTTGTTACTGCTACTGCTATATCATCAACATCTGTCCAGCTTAATAAACCGCCAATTGGGTCATCATCACATGAAGGACATCTACCATCTGGGTCATCAAAACTTACTGGATTGTTATAACCATATCCGTATGGATTTAAATTATCTGTATTATATATTCCGCCACCGACTTCGGCATCATTAATAATTGCCATATAAACTTCCTCTTCATCATCTGGGTCTACATCTAAATTATCGTGAGCAAATTTCAAATCATTGAATAAAGGGTCTATTTGTGTCCAACGTCCGATATCTGGAGAATAATTACGCCATCCGTAATCATACATATTCAGTCCTAACTCGTCCTGCAGCTCTTTCCCATTATACTTATACTTGTAGCCCGTATCACTTGTGTAATTATACCCTTCATGTTTCAGTCCAAATGGGTAGTAGTTGTTTTCTTCTATAATATTTGGATACCCAAAATCTTCATAACTCATACGTACATTTCCTAAATGGTCCTTGTAATTAAATACATACACGAAACTATCGGTAGGATTAGGATAGGCTGCAGGTAAATATTTTATATAACCTTCTGCATGTGGGAAAAATTGTAATCCATTATTTAAATACTGAAATCCGCCACTTAAATAGTTGGTTATATCCGTTGTGGGTGTATCTGTATAACAGAGGCTTACTACTCCAGTTACAGCCTTAGATTCACTACCGCCACCGCCACCACCACAACTTACTCTTTTTATATAATTTACTTTTTTAGAAATTTTAACTCCCAATGCATTGTAAATATATTCAATTTTTGTGAGGTCATTATTATTAAATATAATATTTACAGGCAAGTTTAAATGGTTGTATGTAATATCTGATTTAATTCCTTTGTTTAGGTCTTTTGTCATATTACCATTTTCATCATACTCATAATCATCACCTGAGGTATTACCATCTTTAAGTCCTTGTGGAGACAGACTGGCATCTACAACTTTCATTAATTGGTTTTTATTAGTTGCATGATAAGTATAAGCAAGCTCGTCTATTGGGTACTCATAAACATCATCTTCGGTACCACCATATCTTAATAAATTGGATATGTTACCATTTTTATCATAGGTTAATTGTTCCCCATAAGTATTCACAAAATTAGCCGCTTCTGGTTTAGAAAATTTAGCGTCCAACAATCGGTTCAAATTATCATATGTATAATCGTATTTACGTAAAATATCGTCATTGTACCCCCTCCAAAATGTTTCAGAAATGTTACCATTATAAAGCGGACTAGATGTTTCAGAATCGTTATAATTAATTTTAAACGCAAACACGTCAGGCATGTGAAATCCATCAGTTGGGGATAGATTAGCTACATCATTTATAGATTTTAACCAACCACGAATGTTGTAGGAGTAATCTACTTTTTGTAGAGCACTACTTCCTGTTAAATCATCACCTCCTACATATTTGGTTAACAATTGCCCTAGTTCGTCATAGTCGTTCTTGACAATTAGTTTTTCGGGATCGTTGTTTATTCGATGTTTGTGTGTTAGCAAACGGTCTTGTTGAGTATATTCAAAAATATCTCTAGCAACAATTTCTACATCATTTATTGCTTTTTTATGTTTGGTAATTGTGGAAAGCGTTTTTCCAGCAAAATCTAATTTAGTATCAATTTGCGTATATCCTCCAAAATAATTGGTTACATAGTTACGTATAGGTCTGTATTTGTCATCATAAAGGATATGAGAAGTCTCACCATTAATCTCAGAAGGTAAGGTTAGTACTCTAATCCAACTTCCCGTGGGTAATCCTTTTACATTAGTCACAATAGGTTGTCCTTCTATATCGTTAGGGATTGTTGGCGGATTTGGAAAACTATAATTGTCAAAATAGTTTTTAGTCAGGACATCGTTTGTTGCTAAAACAAAAGGATTTATATTGTTGATAATATCATTTTGCCATCCACCTCTTGAGACCTCAGTTATTACAAGATTCCTCCAACCTGTTTTAGTGACACGACCATATACATCGTATTGAGTAATTAAAACCCCAACACTTCCATTTGCCCATGGTGAATTAGAAGGTCCAGTAGCTACTGGTCTATCTAATTTATCATAAACAATAAATTCCCATTGTTTACCAGGTAATTTTTTAGCGACTAATCTATTTCTATGATCGTATTTGTATTGATAACATAATCCATCTAATATTTCTGTCGTTATTTGCCCCTCAGCTAATGGGGGTAATACATAGGTTAAATTACCAAATTGGTCATAAATATAGTAAGTATCATGGGCGCCGTTAGTGGGTGTACCATTTATCATTGAAGTTCCAAACGTTCTTTTTAAAACTACTCGTCCTTCTTTATTTTTAAATTCTTGTGTAGTGTTGTTGTTGCCACTAGTCCAATTTTCGTCTTTCGTAACGGTTTTATACAATTGATTTATAGCATAGGTGCTGTTTTGAGTAATTGGAATATTCTTATACACCCCAGTTGAACTATCCCAAGTTGCATTAACGCTAAAACATTTAACTTCTCCAGCAATGTTAGTTAGATAATCTAGTTTTATTTCGTGGCCTGAACCCAATGCCCATACACTACCGGGTGCTGATTGCTTAAGAACTCTGTTCAAGGAGGGGGAATTTTCCATCAGCTTTTCACTGTAAGGATAAGTGTCATTATAATTATCTTGATAATAAATATTTGCCCCTTGTTTGGCTGCATCACCTTGCATAAATTGCATTGTGTTTTGTTCTGATGGAAATGGCAGATATTCTTTGGTTTGACTACCTAAAACATCATACTCAATATGAGTTATGATGTCATTGCCAATATTAGATTGTTTATGTGCAATTTGTTGAGAAGGACGACCCAATCCATCGAAGTAAGTCACTTGGATAGATGAATTGGTTGCTGTAGAATCTTTATAGATAATTGTCTTGGTGTAGTTCTCGGTAGTGGTTTGACCAATAACTAGTATCGGGAATAACACTAATAAATATATTATTTTTTTCATGGCATTTACTTAATTAGGGCGATAATTGTATTGGTTTTCAGAAAGGATGTGTCCATGGTCATCTCTGATTAATTTCAGACGGTTATTGCTATCATACTCGTAAGTAGACATTTTGCCGTTAGGGTCAGTTACTGTGCTGATTCCAATTAACGGTTTGTAAGTATATGTTGTAACCTTTGACTTGTCTAATGCCGATGAATTACGCAAGTTCTTTAAAGCAAGAATCAAAGCTGATTCAGAACCTGAACTAGATGATGCAGCTTCAATGGCTGATATTAAATCTAAAGGAATCCCCTCATAGGAACGGTTTTCAATTTTGGCAACTGGTAGTGTTTTATTATAACCCCATATATAAGCAATATGTGTTCCATCTTGCAATGAGGCTTCTAAAACATTACCATGACTATCATATCTATGGTAAACCACACGATTCTCTAAATTCAAGTTATTGCCTCCTTTAAGAGATTGAATGGCAATTGGTAATGTTAAACTTGAGCCTGTTGAGGAATCATCTATACCATATACTGTTTTTTGGGTAGATAATAATTCGCCTTTTTTATAGCTCTTTACTATAACTGGTTGTTCAATCCTATACTGATTATTTAAAATTTCCATAGAAGGCTCTGATAAAATATCCGGTGGATAGGTGTTTTTGGTTTCGAAAGTATCAAGAGTTCCAACAGAAGTATTGAGTATTCTCGAAGGAAGTCCTGCCAAATTAGAATCATAAAAATACTCTGTTATACTTTCAACAGCCCCACCTGGGAAATATTCTTTAGTAATCGTTTTATTAAGAGCATGCCACCATGAATAAGTAAAATAAAAACCATAATAATAATTCGCTGTGTACAAAGCTGCAGACGTATTGATAAGATTTAATGTACCAACATCATGAACCTTACTCACAAGACAGTTTGTAACTTTATGGTCTTTACTATTTGCTCCCAGTGAATATGTGTTAATTACCTCTTTTATCTTAGTTTGGATTAAATTTGAATTTGTTGAAGAAATTGGTTTAGAAGAGTAATAGGTTTCTTTTAGAATAGTTCCGTTTTTTAAAGAGGAATTAGTCTCTTTTCTTATAGATGCATAATTACCATCAGAAAACGTTAATGACACTGGAGGTCCGTCAGGTTGAACAAAAAACTGTATTTCTTTTGCCCCTTTTTCAAAATTATCACCCCCATAGCTTACCGTCACATATTCGTATATACTGTTGTTGCAATTACTAATATAAATGTTGTTTTGAGTATCGGATTGTATGTATCTTTGATAAATTGTCTGCGAGCCCATAGAACCTGCAATATCTCCGGCAGGACAACTTGTTCTAACCATAGAATCTCCTTCAAAATTTGGTATCCTAACTAGATATTGGGAGTCACTTGTCTTAGTGGGTAAGACGGGTGAAAATTTATTATAGTAATATCTGGTAATTAAAGGAACCGCACCAGCATAAGTGTAATTCTTGATTTTTTTTATTCTTATTCCTGGTTTATCTGGAGTTATCAGGGTGTTTGAGCCAAATGTAACATGGGCAACGGCATTTAAATAGTCAGGATAAGCATCTCCAGTACCTTCGGTAGTTTTATAGTATTCCAATTTGAAAGTGTATACACCTGTAGACATTAACGAAGTAAAAGTTTCGCTAAAACTGTAATTGAATTCCGCATTTTGTCCATTATTTCCAATGGCGTATGTTTTAACGATATCAGTCCCTGAACTATGATGTAGCGTGAATCTTAAAAAATGATGATGGGTTAAATCTCCCATTGTAGTAGCCGTAATAGATACTTTTATAGGAACTGCAGTATTTAAAACACTTACTGGACTAAGCGTAGAATCATTAAATTCTATCTCGTTATTCCAAATTCCAGTACTGTCATCTGTGTCATCATGATCACTCTCATAACTTCTACTAGGGTCTTGATGATAAACATTAAGATATCTGTTTTCGACAGCATAAATATTTTCTGAAAGATCTTTACCTGTTTCATATTCAAAATCAGTAAATCCTTTTGTTGGATATATTACTCTACTTAAAGATCCGTAAGACGCTTTTTCAAAACTTACAAATTTATTGGCAAAGCCAGCTTGATAAGGGGCATAAAATGGGTTATCTGTTTTTGGAATATAAGAATTATTATAAATTCTACCATTATAGTAACCTGCATAATCTTGTGCTTTAGAAAATCTGTCAGGTAACAATTCTGGGTGGTTGTATTGAAAAGAATGTATATTATCAGTTGTAGTGTTTGTACCTTCAAAAATTTTAATTTTATCTAAATAAAATCTTTTATACAGCGTATTTATTGTATTTGGAGTTATATAATCAAAGACTACTTTTTTGTGGATGTCTAAATTATCATTGTATATTATGATATCATTCAACACAAATCTATTTAAGTTATCATTTTGTAAAGATGATTGAAAAGTCACTTTACTATTATCTCTGTTGGATGTAATGTTTACTAATTTTACTTTGCCAGTTGTTTCTAAAAAAGACGCAGTAGGTCCTGAACGACTTGTCTTGAGTTGGTACGTAGTTGAGGAACAATTATCCACACCTACATCAACTGTAAAACGTTCTGAGTAGCCTACTGTTTCCATGGAACTTCCTCCAAATGAATAAGTAAATGTTACAATGTCGCCAAGAAAATTTTCAATTTTAAACAGATAAAAGCCTGTTTGTTTAGGTGGAGAAAAATCTCCAGCCCCACTTCTCGCCGTTGTTGATTCTGAAGCTGTAACTCCCCCAAAGTAGTACTTGGTACCATCAGCAGTTGTTATTGTTATTGTTTTTTTATCATGAGTTGTGATTCCATTTACAATTGCATTTGATGAAAGGCGACTAATTTTTATTTCTTTATCGTATTTAATTAATCGAGGGTCAAGATTCTCGTCTAAATAAAAACTACCCGAATGTCCAGGAAAACTATAATTAAAAATATCTACTTCAGAGTCAACTGTTGGAGCAGCTAATTCAACTAGTTCACTACTTTGATTGACTCTAAACCCGCTTAAAGTCGTACTAGAATAAAGCAATCGACTGCCAGTGCTTGTATTTTCATCTACAAGATCATTTACTGTTCTTGTAATTAGCCCTCCAACGTTTAGTTGCCAATTTATTCCTGTCCAAGAGTTTGCTTCGTCAACTTTTACAGCTCCACCACTGTGGAACATACTTATAGGTATATTTATCTTGCCAGCTTTAAATGTATATAGTGGTATATCAACTGATGCATTTCCAGATGATTCATTTACTGGGATTTCTCCGTATTGGGTAAATTTAAAAGCTTCAGGGGTTGGTGGTGTTTGATTTGGTACTTCTTGCGCACCCGATATTTGACAATTAAAAACTATTAATAGTAATAGTAATTGCTTTATTTTAAAATTTAACATTATATGCTTTTTAGATTTTTTCTATTTTTTAATCACTTTAACAGCGTTCTCGCCATTATTAGTTTTTACACTAATAATATACACCCCTTGCGGAATGTTTCCTAATTCCATCGGAATAGTATGTTCTCCTTTTATTTCAACTTCTCTTAATCGTCTTCCGTTTAAATCATACAATGTAGCTGTACCATAATCATAGTCGTAACTTACTTTTACATTAGCGGTATTTATGGCCGGGTTAGGGTACACTCCAAAAACAGTTTCTATTTCTTCTTTAGCAGTATTTTTAAGTTTTACTACCCAAAAATCACAGACTCCTATTTTATTTCCTTTTTTATCCCTTGATTTCCCTCCACTAGAAGTACCAGCCAATAAATAACCACCATCAGTAGTAGGTATTAATTTCTTTAAAACTTCATCTCCACGACTTCCAACAGCCTGTGTCCATAATTGTTTTCCTTTACTGTCTATTTTTAGAGCGATATAATCATTTATGCCTTCTTTGTCGGTTTGTATAGCTCCTTTGCTTAGTTTACCTAGAGTATTAGTTTTAGCTTCACTTTGAGCATAACCTCCAATTAAAATATCTCCATTTTTATCTTCAGTAATAGATGTTAAAGCATCATTATTTCCAAAATTGTAAGTTTCTTGCCAATCGGTTGTGCCATGTTGGTCAAGCTTTATTACCCAAAAATCAGTTCCTTTAGAATTGCTTTTACTTTTATTTGATATGTTACTGACTCTTCCAGTAGTTGTGCTTGATTCGGCTCCTGAATTACCTCCAATAATGAATCCACCATCTTGGGTAGTAATTAAACTAACTAAAACATCATCAGTATTTCCCCCTAAAGTTTGTTGCCAGATGATTTCTCCTTTATTGTTGATTTTAACAATCCAATAATCGCCTATACCAATATTGTCATTGGTTTTATCCCCAGACTCGGGAGAGTTAGAGTGACCGCCTAATAAATATTCATTATTTGGTAAGGGCTGAATAACTTTTAGTTCATCTGTAAATCGTCCTCCAAGAGTTTTTTGCCATTCAACCCCTCCATTAGTTTTAAGTTTGACAATCCAGTAATCTAAACCACCTCGGGAAGTTTCTTTTTTTAGATTTGGAGCTATCTCGCCATTTTCTCCAGCTATACTTTTTTTTGAGCTTGAAGAGCCTGCAATGATGTAGCCACCATCAGATGTTTGAGTAATTTGGTTTAGTTTTTCAAGACCTGATCCTCCAATGGTTGTTTGCCATTGTTCACCACCATTTGAGTCAATCTTTATAATCCAATAATCGGTAG
>JASLID010000076.1 GCA_030153045.1 Flavobacterium sp. | reverse complement strand
CATCCGTGCTAAAAGAGAGTTAGAGGCGCAACTTAAACCTACTGAAAAGCACCACGATGAACTCCCAACTGAGCCGTTCACCGAAACTCAAATGCTTGAGCAATGGGTAAAATACGCCAATAGATTAGGCGATAAAGGTTATAAAATTTTAGAATCACTATTACTCCTTAATGATCCTACTTTAGATGGAACCACAATAATTCATGAATTGCCAAACGAAAGTTCAAAAATTGATTTTGATGGCGAAAAACATGATTTATTAGGCTATTTAAGAGGGAAATTACACAATCATAACATTACGATTGAGATAAAAATAAACGAAACTATCGAGCTTAAAAAAGCATTTACCATTCAGGAAAAATACGATCGTTTGAAAGAAATGAATCCCGCATTAGAATTATTGAAAAAAACATTCGATTTGGATTTGTAATATTTAAATAAAAACGCCGAGCAATGCTCGGCGTTTTTATTACTTTTTCTTTGGTTCATATCGAGATGATTTCTCGTTATAAGCGTATTTTGTATCTGAAGATTTGTTTTTAAGACTAAACTCGCCATTTGGCAGTAGAGTAAATGCATAACCTTCGTTTCTTGTTCTTTCTTGAGTTTCAGAAGCGGTTTTCAATTTGTCTAAAAATACAATTTCTTTAATTTTAACGGCTTTTTGAGTATTTCCTATTAAAAGTGTTTTAGTTGCTGGATTCCAAATTTGAGATTCAGTAACATTAGCTTCTTCTTTTTTTAATTTAGCTTCAGTTATCGTAGACTCATTCCATGTAACACAGTAAAAAGTATTGGCTTTAACCTTAACAGGAACCACTTTACAATTTAATGGTGCTTTATCCTTTTTTTTAGCTAAAACCATGGTGTCTTTGGCCACAATTAATAACAAATCGGTTTTATTCATTTTTACCGATGCAACACCTGATTTTGCTAATTCAGCAGAAGCAGAAGCTTTCCCTTTCTTTTTTTGGCTATAAGCCACGCTAATGGATAAAACCATTAAAAGCAACATTAATTTTTTCATAATAAATGGTAATTTGGTTGTGGCAATATACAAAAATAATTAAGCTCTAAAAATAAATATTAAAGACTTAACATTTACATTGCAATAGCATTGAGCAATAACTGTGCCGTTGCTTCATTTGTGGCTAAAGGGACGTTATGCACATCGCATACACGAATTAACATATTGATATCTACCTCATGGGGATGTGATGAATTAGGATCTTTAAAAAACAAAACCATGTTTGTTTTCCCTTCGGCAACGCGGGCTGCAATTTGTGCATCGCCTCCCATAGGTCCAGACAACATTTTAGTCACTTTATAACCGGCATTCTCAGCTTTACTTCCTGTGGTTCCTGTGGCAATTAAGCTAATGTTTGAGTTATGTAAAATATGGGCATTTTTATTTAAAAACTGAACCAAATCAGCTTTCATTCTGTCGTGGGCAATAATGGCAATTTCCATATTTATTTGTTTAAAATGTGGTACTCAATTAAACCATCAATAGGGCGACGAAGTACATTTCCTAACTGAATTCCTTGTTTGTTTAAAACATTTTGCAATTCATCTTTTAAATAAAAAGCAATTGAGCCAATGAAATGAACTGGTACTTCTTTATAATTGTCAAATTGCTTGATGTAGTTTTCTACAAACGATTCCATTTCTTCATAAATGTACTGTTGGCAAAATGGCGTGTCTTTGTGCTTTATTAAAAACTCGGCAAAAGTGGCTAAATAAGCATTTGGGTTTGGTTCTTTATATAGGTTTTGTTTTACCGGATCTGGCAGAACATTATAAATAGTTTCAAATTCTTTGGCCAAATCGGCTGGCATTTTATTGAAATAATAACCTCGCAATAAGTGACGCCCAAAACGGTTACCTGAGCAATCATCCATAACGATATAGCCAAGAGACTGCACTTTTTGATGCAATACTTTTCCATCAAAATAACTGCAATTTGAACCTGTACCTAAAATACAAACTATGGCTTTTTCGTTTTTTGGAGTGGTGGCATAAACCGCTGCATAAGTATCTTCGTGAACGGCTACTGCTGCATTTGGAAAATATTCTTTAAAAACATTTCCAAGGAGAATTTTCATTCTATCAGTACCACAACCTGCTCCGTAAAAAAACAGATGAGAAACCTGATTTTTATTGTATAGTATATCAAACTTATCACTTAATCGGCTGATAATTTCTTCTTTGGTTAACACTTCTGGGTTTAATCCTAAAGTTTGTGTGGTAAACAATACTTTTCCGGCATCGTCAATGGCAATCCAATCGGCCTTAGTCGAGCCGCTATCTACGAGTAGTTTCATTTTATAATTATAAGTTATGAATGATGAGTATAGCCCTGATAGAAGCGACATCCTTTTGCTTTTTTCTTTAAAAAGTAAAAGATATAGCGAATAGCAGGAATAGCTCCTAAAAAAAAATCCCGTTAATTAAAAACTAACGGGACTTTGTAAAGATATAAATTTATTTCAGATTTGCGATATGGACTGACAAATCGATTAACTTACTTGAGTATCCGTACTCATTATCGTACCAAGATACGATTTTGAAGAACGTTGAGTTTAGTCCGATTCCAGCTTTAGCATCGACAACAGAAGTTAGTGTTTCGCCCACAAAATCTTGTGAAACTACATCGTCTTCGGTGTAACCTAAGATGCCTTTCATTGACGTTTCGGAAGCATTTTTTAATACTTTCATGATTTCTTCATACGAAGTTTCTTTGGCTAATTTGACTGTTAAATCTACTACAGAAACATCGGCAGTGGGTACACGCATTGACATTCCGGTTAGTTTTCCGTTTAATTCTGGAATTACTTTTCCAACGGCTTTTGCTGCTCCTGTTGAAGCAGGAATTACATTTAATAATGCGGCACGGCCACCACGGTAATCTCTTTTTGAAGGTCCGTCGACAGTTAATTGCGTTGCCGTTGTAGCGTGAATGGTTGTCATTAATCCTTCAACAATTCCGAAGTTATCGTTGATGACTTTTGCCAATGGCGCTAAGCAATTTGTAGTACATGATGCGTTTGATACAATAAGATCTGCAGCAGTGGCTTTGTCATGATTAACTCCCATAACAAACATGGGCGCATCTACAGATGGTGCCGAAATAACTACTTTTTTTGCTCCTCCAGTAATGTGCGCTTGTGCGCTTTCTAATGTGGTAAAAATACCGGTGCATTCAGCTACTACATCGACATCGACTTCATTCCATTTCAGGTTTGAAGGATCTCTTTCGGCAGTAACTCTGATGTGTTTGTCGTTTACATATAATTTATGGTCTTTTACTTCCACTTTTCCGGCAAAACGACCGTGAACTGAATCATACTTTAATAAGTAAGCCAAATGTTCAACATCTAATAAATCGTTGATGGCTACTACTTCTACATTATCTCTATTGAAAGTTTCTCTAAAAACTATTCTACCAATTCGGCCAAAGCCATTAATTCCAATTTTTACACTCATTTTCATTCTCCTTTAGACTTTAGCATCGTGCTTTTAGCCAATTATTATATAAATTTATTTTATGTTGACATTATATCAGAAACGCGAAGTAACTCGGCATCAATTTTAGAACTTCCTTTGATGGCTTGTTCTAATGGTGTAAGTGCAACTTTATCTTGAAGCAATCCTACCATATAGTTGGATTTGCCTTCTAATAAAGACTCCACCGCTTTTACTCCTAAACGAGAGGCTAAAACCCTATCGAAACAAGAAGGTGAACCACCACGCTGCATGTGTCCTAATACTGAAACGCGCACATCGTATTCGGGTAAATTTTCTTCGACATATTCTTTAAGTTCGAAAACGTTTTTACCAATTTTATCTCCTTCTGAAACCACTACAATACTTGATGATTTACCTGAAGCTTTACTTTTTTGTAAGGATTCTAAAAGTCTTTCCAGACCTAAGTCTTCTTCGGGAATTAGAATTTCTTCGGCACCAGCGCCAATTCCAGCATTTAATGCAATATGACCTGCATCGCGCCCCATTACTTCGACAAAAAACAATCGGTTATGGGAACTGGCTGTATCACGAATTTTATCGATTACTTCTACTACGGTATTTAAAGCGGTATCGTAACCTAAGGTGTGACTGGTTCCAAAAATATCATTATCTATCGTTCCTGGGATTCCCATTACTGGAAAATGATATTCATTATTAAAAACTTCGGCACCAGTAAAAGTACCATCACCGCCTATAACCACTAGGGCATCAACTTCTGCATCCAGTAAATGTTGGTGTGCTTTTTGACGGCCTTCGGCAGTCATAAATTCCTTAGAACGGGCTGATTTTAAGATTGTACCTCCTTTGTTTACAATATTATTTACAGAACGAGGACCCATTTCTTTAAAATCTCCTTCAATCATGCCTTGGTAGCCACGATAAATTCCAATACATTCAATATTATGGTAAGCGCAAGTACGAACTACCGATCGAATAGCTGCATTCATGCCCGGAGAGTCTCCACCAGAAGTTAAAACTCCAATTTTTTTTATTGTTTTTGACATTAATAATGAATTGAAATGTAAAATTACTAAAGAAAGTTTGTTAAAAACGAAACAAATGTTAAAATCTAAGTTTTAAATCAAATTTCAAACGTTTTCGTTAATAAGTTTTTAATTTTTAAGGAAATTAATTTGAATCTGGTACATATTCAGTAGGAGTATTCGACTTAGTAGTACCTTTTTTTTGACGCTGTTCTGAGAATTGAATATAATCGGGTACAAGATCGGAATCAGGAACTTCTTCATTAGATTTCTTTTCTTCTCTCTTTTTCTTACTTCCTATAATTTTGTTGACTAATTCTTTAAAAGTATTAAAATCGACTTCATAAGAAACCCCTAGTCCTTGTGTATAACCTATTCCGCCTTCACCAATATAATTGATGTCATTTTCACGATTAAAGAAACGTGCTTTTAGCGAACCATCTTCGTTAAGTCGCAATTGTACTTCTACGTCTCCCACGATTACTGATTCGTTGACACCACCAACTGGTACACCAAATTTTCCATTGATGGTAATTTTATCGCTAATTTGTGTAGAAAGCGTTACTCCTACTCGCCCTTCGGTTTGTAAATCAGGGTTTTTTCTATCTCCCTGAACGAAATAAGGTGAAATTTTCAATTTATCATCGCTGGTTGAGAATATATCTTCAAACAAACTATTGGCTCTTTCTAATAAGTTTCCTGTAATGGCATTTTCGGCAACTCCTTTATCTGTTAAGAAACTTCCTGTTGAAAGTAAATAAATCGCTTGGGTTTGTCGAGTATCGCTATCGCTTAATTTATAATCGATTTCAGATCGTAAAACAGAACTTACTGTTGGGAAATTGATAGAAATATCCGGAGTTGGGTTT
Organism: Flavobacterium sp.; assembly: GCA_030153045.1. GTDB lineage: Bacteria > Bacteroidota > Bacteroidia > Flavobacteriales > Flavobacteriaceae > Flavobacterium. The sequence goes on along the minus strand of JASLID010000076.1, from coordinate 6,936 downwards.
GTTAATTTATCAGTTAACTTTATCACAACTTCGGTTGGAACTTTTTTATTAAATGAAGGGTTATCTAATAGAACAGCAGGATTAGCTTCCGTTTTATACACTGCTTCCATATTTAATGTAGCACCTAACGGGTCTCCATCCCAAGAAATAAAGCCTCCTTTTTTAACCGCAAATTTTTTATCTATTATTCCGCCGTACTTAAAGTTATATACACCTTCGTAAACCTGGAAATCTCCCCACATATTAAATTTACCCAAGGTGTTAATTTCCATTAAAAGCGACCCTACTCCTCGCCCTTTAAGTCCATGCCCTGAATTTCTATCAATAATAACTTCAATTTCAGCATTTGGTGTAATGTCAAGCTCAAAATTTAATTCGACTCCATTGTACGTTTTCTTTTTTATTACCTTACCTTCTTCAGCAATTTTATCTTTGGAAGATTTAAATTTGATATAATCTTTCCCAGAAGTTGCTTCCGAACCGCCAATTGGAATTTTTATTGAAGTTCCTTTTTCAGATTTTGCATTTACATTGATAACCAAGCCGTTTATAGGACCTTTAATGGAAGCGTCTCCATCAATAAAAGCAACTCCGTAATACAATGCCTCTTCAGAATCTTTAGTATCTAAGGCTAAAAATCTTTTCGAGTTTATATTCAAGTCTAGTAACCAATCTGAAAATTTATTGTGCCGAATGGAACCACTTAAAACACCACTTGTTTTATACTTGGAATCCACTAATCCGATATTCTTGAATGAAAATTGGTTTTCAGTAATATCGACAATCGAATTTTTACTAAAATGATAGTCGACATTTAAATAAGGTACCTTAAGTCCCGCTTTATTGAGATAAACCCTTCCCGTTATATCAGGGTTTTCGAGCTCTCCTTCAAATTTCGCAGATCCCGAAGCTAAGCCTCTAATATTCGTAATTATATTCCTTCCCAATGGACTAAAAACAGCCATGTTAAAATCGTCAAGTCGTAAATCTAAATCCAGGAATGTTTTTTTTCCTTCAATCATTACATCACCTTCTGCAGAAAAAGATTCTAATCCTTCATTTTTTAAAACTGAATTTATTCTAAATTTTTTAAAGGTATCATCTCCTTCTACATCTACATTTAACTTCCCTAAGGCAAAATCATTAATACTTAAACTATCAATTGAAATTGAAGAACTGGGCTCATATACTGATTTTCGTTGCTTGAAATCGACCACACCATTCACTTTCCCTTTTAATTTTAAACTATCAAGCGAAGGGGTGATTTTATCTAGGTTGACATCTCTAAACGAAAGTTTTAAGTCTTTGTATGTTGAATCCTTTAAAACTCCCATAAGCTCCATGACTTGATTTTCATGTGACATGGAAATTTTTTCGATGTTAAAATCGGTTAGTTTTTTATTGAAAACTATTTTGTTGTCTTTTGATTCATCTTCGTTAATAAACCACAAATAATCTTTGAAATTTACTTCCGATTTTTTTATCCCCACAACGCTATTATTGTCTTCGTTAATGGTATGATACAAGTTTAAATTGTAAAAATCGGTTGCTTTTTGGCCTCCTTTAAACTCTGTTCTAAAAAATAATGTATCATTAGCTGTTACATTAATCAAACTAAAATCAGACACTTTATAATGTTTTGTTTTTATACTATCTAATTCGATATAAGCATTGTATAACGGGTTTTTATTGTCAATTTCAATATTAACGTTATCAAACTCATTCTTGTAAGCAGTTATGTTAGGCGATTTAAAGTTAAATTTAAACTCATCGTTGTCTGAATTTATGGAACCTTTCATATAGGTGTTCTCACCTAAAGAAATTTCAGGAAAAAAGATTTCTATTAATTTGCTATACACATTAAAATCGAACTTAATATACTGTCCCTTTTTAACCTTGTTTGGCGAATAGTTGGCATATAAACTACCTAACGAATTTTCGATAAGTTTTGGTAATTGAGCAAACTGAAATTTTCCTTCAACTTTTCCATCAATAATATCGGGAGAATTTACTGTAATGGTTCTAACACGATTAGCATCGAAAGATGATCTTATCTGGAAATCATCAAAGAAATAAGTATCTTTATTATTTTCGTATGAAGTTTGATTAATATAAATATCTCCATACAAATTATCTATCGTGTTCCCTCGCAAATTCATATTAACATCACCACGAAAAACTGAAATTGAATCGACAGTATAAATATTTAATTTTTTAAGATTGGCATATTCAACCTTAGCATGAAAATCATAAGTATTTTCTTTTTTACTCAGGTCGAGATTTCCATCAAAATCCATGATTAAATTTGGATCATTTGCGGATATATTTCCATTAAAAATGGATTTTTTCATTGTTCCATCAACAACGATATCTCTGTAGTTGTATTTGTTAAAATGAAGGCTTTGAATTTCCCCTTTAATTTTGGTGTCTAAATATTTTTCTTTAAACCCTTTACCGTCAACATCTAAATCAAGGTTAACAATACCAACATCAGTTCGACCTAAAAACTTACCTAAATTAAAATTGTCAAGTTTAATATTTCCAACATATGTGGCGTTATCAATATTATCAATACTGGTCATGCTCAAATTAGATTGTGCATTTCCTAAGGCAGTTTGCATAACTATATTTGCCTTTACGGTTTTTAATGTCACTTCAGTTTCACCGGAAATTGTGAATCGACCAAATTTCTTAAAAGTACTTGGTAAATTATCTCCTAAAACTCTAGGTAATATTTTATTTAAATTATCGTAGGTAGAGGCTATTTTTGAAAATTTACCTTTCATGTAAAAGGCATTTTTTTGTTTTGAAAATAGTTCCTTAAAATTAAAATCTCCTCTAATTTCGGAATCATTCTCATCGATCAAAACTAAATTTTTGGTATTAAAATCATTCAAAGTTCCTAATAATCGACCTGTTAGTTTAAACTGCTGATTTTTACCAAATTCTCCATAAAAAAGATTTAAATCGTTTGTAGAAACTACTCCTTCTTCAATTTTAACATCAAAAACAACTTTATTATTAAAATCAGAAAAGTACTCTCTTTCATATCGCAACTCTACATCACCTTTTAGCTTAGAATTGGTTGTTTCTAAATCTAAATTCGTGAGATGAATATTCTTTTTAGTATATATAAAATCAGATTCTAAATTATCCACTATCAAACCACGATTGTCAACAAATGACATTTCATCAATTTCTGTACTTACATCTGGGCCTAAAATTTTAAAATTAGAAGTCAATGCATTTAACTTTCTTGCACTAAACAACAAAGGATTCTCTATATTTTCATCAATAAAAGAAAAACGACTATTAATTAAATAAATACTTTTTGCAGTAAGTAAAAACTTTTTCTTCGATTTTGAAGGCGTTTTACTATCAAAGAGTGCAATAAATTTATCTAAATTGTTGTCTTTTTCGCCTTTGTAGTTTCTTAGCTGAAAATCTAAACCATGCAATCGTACTTCTCCAAAATGCATATCCCCATCGATTACTTTTTTAAAATCTAAGATGTTTGTTTTAAGAATATCTATATGAAATAAGGTGTCTTTACGATGGTCTTTAATTAAAACGTTTTTCAGTTTTACACCACCAAATATGGTGAAATTGGCCTGTTCTACAGTAATATCAGTACCATAATCCTCATTTAAAAGATTAGTAGCATATTGACCCAACCTAGTTTGAACCGACGGCATAGATATCGCAATACCTAAAGCCAGCAACAGCAAAACTATCCCGAGCAAAAAGAATAATGCGATTTTTTTGAATTTTTTGAGGCCAGTATTTTTTTTAGTTTCTTTCAAAAAAGTATGAATCCAAGTGGTAAATCAGCCCATGCCTTTTTATTGCTAAAAAATCTTTATTTTTGGGCTTCGATGTAAAATTAAATATTTTATATCGGTTTTTCAAATATAACGCAAATTCTGTGCCTTTATGCATAAAAATCCAATATATATTCTTGCTATCGAAAGTTCATGCGACGATACCGCTGCTGCTGTTTTGCAAAATGACAAAGTTTTGTCGAACGTAGTAGCACAACAAGCCATTCATGAGCAATACGGAGGTGTCGTGCCAGAACTGGCTTCACGTGCGCACCAGCAAAATATAGTTCCAGTAATTGATGTGGCATTACAAAAAGCCAATATTAATAAAGAACAACTGTCAGCCATTGCTTTTACACAAGGTCCGGGATTAATGGGATCTTTATTAGTAGGAAGTTCGTTTGCTAAAAGCATGTCGATGGCATTAAATATCCCATTGATTGCTGTAAACCATATGCACGCACATATTTTGGCTCATTTTATTGATGAAGAAGGGTACAATAAACCGGAATTTCCTTTTCTGGCATTAACCATTTCAGGGGGACACACACAAATCGTAAAAGTGAAGAGTTTTTTTGATATGGAAATTATTGGCGAAACCACCGATGATGCCGTGGGAGAAGCTTTCGATAAAAGTGCTAAAATTTTAGGACTACCTTATCCAGGTGGCCCATTGGTTGACAAATATGCTCAATTAGGAAACCCAAAAGCGTATTCATTTACAAAACCTAAAGTTAGCGGATTAGATTTTAGCTTCAGCGGGCTAAAAACCCAAATTTTATATTTCGTTCAAAAGAATGTGAAAGAAAACCCTAATTTTATTAACGAAAACCTCAATGATATTTGTGCTTCCATTCAAAACATCATTATTCAAATTTTAATGGACAAATTAAAAATGGCCGTTACTGAAACTGGAATCAAACAAATTGCAATTGGCGGTGGGGTTTCTGCGAATTCAGGAATTAGAAATACGCTAAAAAATACGGAAGAGAAATACGGATGGAAAACTTTTATTCCGAAATTTGAGTACACAACAGACAACGCGGCGATGATTGGAATTGTAGGTTATCAGAAGTTTTTAGAAAATAAATTTAATGATGCTTCAGTGGTAAGTAAAGCACGAATAGAATTTTAGTATGCAATTATTTTACAATCCAGATATCAATTCTAATTCTAATGAGTTTTCTTTCGATAAAGAAGAAAGCAAGCACATTGTTAAGGTACTTCGTAAAAAAGAAGGCGATATTTTACATGTAACAAATGGTTTGGGCAGTTTATTTTCGACAGAAATTATTTTAGCTTCAGACCGAAAGTGTACTGTACGAATTGTTGAAACCAAAACTTCTACTCCAACCGATTTTTATATTCACTTAGTGGTGGCACCAACTAAAATGAATGATCGCTACGAATGGTTTTTAGAAAAAGCTACTGAAATTGGCGTACATGAAATTACACCTATCATTTGTGATCATTCAGAAAGAAAAGTAATAAAAATAGACCGTTTTGAAAAAATTTTAGAATCGGCTATGAAACAATCTTTGCAGTTTTATTTACCAAAATTAAATGAGCCTGTTACTTTCGCAGTGTTTATGAATCAAAAACAAGATGGTTATTTATACATTGCCCATTGTGAAGAAACCAGTAAAAAACTACTGAAAGAAGTCATCAAACCAAAAGAAAAATACACCCTATTGATTGGTCCTGAAGGTGATTTTTCTGAAAAAGAAATCGAACTGGCTCTAAAAAATAATTATATTCCTGTATCTTTAGGCAATACAAGACTACGTACAGAAACTGCAGCTGTTGTTGCTTGTCATAGTTTGGTTTTTGCAAATGAATAAATTTAATAACAAGCCATTAGGCAAAAGGCATACGTTTTAAGAATGAAAAAGATAATTTATTTACTCCTCTTTACTACAACATTCTCCTTTTCACAAGAAATTGCACTATTGAAATATTCTGGTGGAGGCGATTGGTATGCCAACCCAACATCGTTACCTAATTTGATTCGGTTTTCAAATCAAAATAACAATACTAGAATAAAACCTAAGGCAGCAACGGTGTCTCCTGGGAGTCCAGATCTATTTTCTTATCCATTTATACATATGACTGGACACGGAAACGTGGTATTTAATAACCAAGAAGCTGAAAATTTAAAAAACTATATGACAGCAGGTGGTTTTCTTCATATAGATGATAATTATGGAATGGATAAGTACATTCGAAAAGAAATAAAAAAAATATTCCCTAATAATGATTTGATTGAATTACCGGCATCCCATCAAATATTTCAAAAACCGTATGTTTTTTCTAACGGATTACCTAAAATCCATGAGCACGATGGTAAACGTCCTCAAGCCTTCGGAATTTTCATCAACAACAAACTTGTCCTTCTTTACACCTATGAATGTGATTTAGGAGATGGTTGGGAAGACCAAGAAGTACACAATGATCCTAAAGAAGTTCATGAAAAAGCATTAAAAGTTGGCGCAAACATCCTAAATTATGTTTTTAATAATTGACTTTAAGAAAAATAGTTCACTTTATACAAATAAATTTTTAATAGTTCTTTTACGTTAAAAGCATTACTTTTTCTATGCTTTAACATGTTATTAGCTATTTTGTTTTATTATAAATTACATTTTAATAATTATTTCAAACAATAAATTTAAGGATTTGCAGTTTTCTTAATGTACTTAAATACAAGTGCTTAAAAAACAACCAGTTATTAACCAAAACCAAAAATTTATTATGAAAAAATTGTTATTATCAGTTTCAATTGCATTATTACTATTTTCTTGTCAAAAAGAAGATGATTCAGTAATAGAAGAACAATCAGCTTCAACAACATCGTCAACTCACAGAGGTTGTGCTTCTCATGAAGTATTAGAAGCTCAATTAAGAGAAAACCCTGAATTAGCTTCAAGAATGGCTGACATTGAAAGACACACTCAAAATGCAATTGCAACGGGTCGTCTTGTGAATGGAAAAATTGAAATTCCAGTTGTTGTAAATGTTTTGTATAGAACAGCAGCAGAAAATATTTCATTAGCACAAATTCAATCACAAATTGACGTTTTAAATAAAGATTTTACTGCCACAAACTCTGATTACA
>JASLID010000180.1 GCA_030153045.1 Flavobacterium sp. | reverse complement strand
AAATAAAGCCGATAGCCCGACCCGAAGGGACACGCCAGAAAACTATAAGGAATTGTAATACTGACAGATATTAAATAAATTGATTTTTTTTTACATATTTTTTTAGACTCATTTTCAAGTAGTTATCTTGATTAACTGCTTAAGAGTCAGATTAAAAAAAGTTAGCCTATTGTATATAGCCCATTAAGAGTAGAGCAAGAAAGAGCACTTTTTGGGTAATACCTCTAGATATAGCTTCAATAGTTATCGGAATTTTTTGAAGTGACAATTGATTGAGTTCCCGTTATAAATAAAAAAAGCTGCCCAATTTTGGACAGCTTTTTTATTATAATTAAGTATTATGAAATTCTTTTTATCCTTTAATAAAACGATTACTACCAACCGTTGTACCATTAGAAACTTCAATAATATAAATTCCTGGTCTCAAGTTACTCACATTAATTGCATTGTTGTCAATGTTGCCATTTGCAATTTGCTGTCCTGTTAGATTAAAAATTCTATATGAAGTATCGCTTTCAATACCTGAGAAATTTAATGTTTCACCATTTACAGGATTTGGATATAATTTGAATGACAGTCTGTTAACTTCTTTATTTTCTGTTACGGAATTCCCTTTATTTTCTGTTACAGAATTCTCTTCAATTGCTGTTACGGAATCATCAGTACTTTCAGTATCAGTTCCAAGTTTAGCTACAACTCCTGTAGTAATATTAACAGTATAATCTTCCACCTCTCCGTTAGTAAATACTTCACAAGCTGTTGGTAAAGCATTATATTTCATTGAAACTCTCATTCTGGTTGTTCCTGATACCGCAGTAGAAGGAATTATAAAGCTGCCGCTTACAGAGGTAGATTTTGTTTTTGATTTGCTGAAAACAAGTTCATTAGAGTCAAAATTCCCGTTTTTGTTATAATCAATCCAAACTGAATAGGCTTCGCTGTTCGACATACCATTCCATGCTGGAGTTATGGTAATTGAAGCTGTAGTACCTGATGTTAAATTGGTTGACAACGTAGTATAGTTACCATATCCGTTGTTGTTTCCTGAAAGATTGTTGATAGAACCTATTTGAACACGATTAATATATTCTCTAGCAGTACTTCCTGTTGAATTACAATAAGTTGCACTGTTCGATAATGTGGTTACGTTTGCAGTGTTACTATTAGCTGATAAGTTTCCGGCAGCATCTTTTGCTTTTACATAAAAACTGTAAGTAGTTGAAGCCGATAAACCTGATACCGCTAATGAAGTAGCTGTAGTAGTTGTTTTCAACACTCCATTTTGATATACGTTATAACCAGTAACTCCTACATTATCAGTAGCTGCTGACCATGATAAGTTGGTTGCAGATGTAGTAGTTCCTGAAGCTGATAAAGTTGAAGCTGATGGAACTGTCGCATCTGAAGCAGTCAAAGTTGTTACGTTTGCAGTGTTACTTGCAGACGATACGTTTCCAGCTGCATCTTTAGCAGTTACATAAAAAGTGTAAGCTGTTGAAGCAGTTAAACCAGATACAGCCAATGAAGTAGCAGTAGTAGTAGTTTTCAATACTCCATTTTGATATACATTATAACCAGTAACTCCTGTATTATCAGTACCCGCAGTCCAAGACAAATTAGTACTTGAAGTTGTAGTTCCTGAAGTAGAAAGCGTTGAAGCTGTTGGAGCAGCAGTATCAGCTGAACCTGAACCAGTAATAGTGAAGTTAGCATTGTTTACATCAAAAAAGATGTGGTTGCTTCCTTTAACCATGATTCGGTTAGTTGTTCCAGGTATATTTGGAATTACGATGCTTTGAGAACCGTCATTTGGAGTTCCTGCAAGTAAAGTAGTTGAAAACGTTTGTCCTCCGTTAGTTGATAATAAAATATCTACATTGGCACAATTTACACCGTTAGCATTAGTACCCGCAACAGTCCAGTTGATGGTTTGTGTAGTACCAGCAGCATACGATATAGCAGTATTTTGAGTGTCTACTGTAAAAGGTCCAGCAACACCGTTCACAGTTACAATCGCATCATCAGTATTGTTCGCAGAACCGCCAGCTCTGTTATCACGAACTGTTAAACGGAAGTTCAAGGTACGAGCAACTCCTGGTAATGTTTCTGAAGCGATTCTATATCCTGAAGTTGATGTTAATCCAGCCAAAATAGTATTCATATTTGGAAAATATCTTGTAGGAGATGATGTTGGCATGTAAGATCTGAAAATAGCTCCGGTTGTAGCTGTAGCAGTTGGAACCGTAGTAGTCGCATTTCCTAAATCCATTTGCTCCCAAGTATAAGTCAATGCATCTTCAGTATTAGAATCTGATGCAGAACCTGTCAACATAAAAGGGGTTCCTTTAGGGATAGTATAATCAAGTCCAGCATTTACAACTGGAGTAGCATTACCAGTTGAAACAATTGTACCACAAGTTTTTGTTTTAATATTATCAGTAACTTGTTGAATGCTAATAGCATGGAAATAAGCATCAGGATATTGTTGAATATCTTTTAAGCTAGTTCCAGCATAACTCATTATTGTAGAGCCACTTCCAGGTTCCATTTGTGCAATACTTCCGCTCTCAGTTGTATGAGTAAAAGTATGGTTAGCACCTAATTGATGCCCCATTTCGTGAGCTGCATTTTTGATATCGAAAATATCACCTTCTGGAACATTTAAAGTAGAAGTATATCCTTTTCCTTTATAGTTATTAACACCAATACAACCAATACAACCAGCATTTCCACCACCTAAAACGGAATCAAATAAATGACCAATTTCATAGTTAGCTTCTCCAATAGTAGCAGTTAAGTTTGTTTGTAATTCTGTTGGCCAATATCCTTTTGTTGAATATGGATCAGTTGTTGCGCTTGTGTAAATTAAAGTGTCATTATTAGCAATAAGAACAAATCTCACTCCAAAATCTCTTTCAAAAATACCATTTACTCGAGTAACTGTGTTAATCATACCTGCTAGAGCTAAAGCTTTAGTTCCACCGAAATAAGTAGCATATTCTCCAGTACAAGACAATGCTAGTCTGAAAGTACGTAGTTTACCATCATCGGCTCCACGGTAATAGGTATTTGTAGTTTGGTTAAGCGTTTCCGTTGCGGCGTCGATTACACCACACTCAAATTCGTCTGCTGTGTAATCCTGTTCTGATTTTTTATAAACTGTATAGGTAGTATTATCAGCACTTATCGGTTCGATAAAGATAACTTCTTTGCTAGGATATAAAGTCATAGATTTGAATCCTAACGGAGAACAGCTGAAATATGCACGAGCATGTGGATTGTCAACGCCAACAGCTACATATGATTTTATTTCCGAGTATTTGGCTGCCAATTCTGGGGCCATTACGGAGTTTTCGTAAACTTTAAAGTTTTCCATTTTACCTTCTCCATTAGGCAATGTAATAATTGTTTGTGAAGTAATGTTGGAAGAATTTCTTTTTGGAGATTTACCCAACATCTTTTTCATTGCTGGTAAATCTAAATCGAAAATATTTTTTTGTGGTAAGTGCGATTTATTAATTCTGTTGGAAGTTTCATTTGCATTATTTTTTTTCCATAATGCATCTTTGCTTTGAGCAATTCCGTAGGTACTGATAAATAATAGGGCAACACAAATTAATTTTTTCATAAACTATATTTTTTAGTAACGGGTTCAAAACTAGGTAATTAAAAAAAAATAATCGATGAAATTAACAAAAAAACCGATGAAATACACTGTTTTTTACAATTTATAAGATTTACGCTATAATTTCGATTTTCTGTTCAGATAAAATTTATAAAAGAATTCTGTAATAATTTGAATACCAATAATTTAACTTTTGTAATTTTTTAAAATCCCCTTTTTCATATTGTAAGAAAATAGTATGCTTATTTAAAAATTTATGTGCCCGCTTTTATTACTACTGAATTGCCTTTTTTATGAAAATCCTTGTTGTATGAATTGTGTAAGTATCTAGTAATCAAAGTATTGTTAAAAATGTTAAAATTTTAAAATTGTTTTTAATTTGTTAAAAATGTTAATGTAAATAGTGTTAAATTTGTGTCAATAAATCTTAAAAAGGTTAAATAAACCTTAATAAAGTAATTAAACAGTTCTATTGGTTAATTGTGATTGCCACGAGCAATAAATACTTCCACATCAATCAATGAATTTATACGACGGATATATGGTTAATTGTGATTGCTACAAGCAATAAATACTTCCACAGAAATTAATCAACTAATTAGACAGTTCTATAGTTAATTGTGATTGCTGTGAGCAATAAATACTTCCGCATTAACTAATAACGATTTCCTTTTTTATCTTTTTTAAGTAATCTTAAAGTTTCAATTCATGATTGGAAAGTTTTCAACTTGTTCAAAGCTCTTTTCTATCTGAAACCTACCGATGATATGGTTTAAAACCGTATTATTATGAGAAGAATTATATTATTTAATAGTGAAAATGCCCAACAGGTTAGAAGTTCGTGGAACAGACTAACGGGGGTATTTGGAGATTGGTGTTTCAATATTCTACATTTAATTAAGAATTTATTTATTTGCTTAAACAATACTTTATACAATAATAGAAGTTTTAGAAAGCAAGCCTTGTTAGGTGGAGTTATGTTGTGCACATTGTTTATGTCAGGAAATCTGTATTCTCAAACGATTACCATAGATGGTCATACAAATGATTGGGGTAATGTTTTTGCAAACGGATCTTCTGTAATTGTTAAAGTTCACACCAGAGATGCAAACAATACCAATGATAGTCAGTTTACTACGGGTTCTCAAGATCCAGACTTGATTTCGGAATGGGGTTGGTCATTAGGAAATACCAATGATAAAGGGGATATTTCTAATGCCGCCGTTGCAATTATTGACGGTAAATTATATTTTGCCGGTGATAGAACTGCTGTTAATGGTGATGCCCAAATTGGTTTTTGGTTTTTTTTAGGAGGTGTTGCACCCAGAAATGATGGCACATTTACTTTTAGTGGCGCCCACGTTAATGGAGATTTGTTGGCTTTAAGTAACTTCACTAATGGTGGAGGAATGTCACAAGTCAGGGTTTATAAATGGATGAATGGTTCGCTTATTTTACAGGGAACATATAATAATGCCATGGTTAATACTGGACAGGAGTTTACTCCGTATAGCGATGTTCCTGCTTGGACATACCAAGGTAAAAAATCAGGGAACTATACACCTGCTCCAAATGAATACTTGCCAGGAGCCTTTTTCGAAGGTTTTATTGATTTGAATGGTTTGAATATTGCGGATCATTGTTTTACCAGTTTTTTATTGGAAACCAGAAATTCACAATCGGTGAATGCATCACTACAGGATTTTGTTGCGAATGCATTTGATGCTAGACCTGTAAGTCCATCCGTTACTGATGTTTCACGTTGCGGACCGGGTGCGGTTAGTTTGAATGTGAGTTGCGCGAATTCCGATTTGATCGTAAGATGGTATACGTCAGCCGAAGGTGGTAGTCCACTGCCAGGAGCTCCGGATACATCAAACGTTACGCAGGATACAACGTATTATGTAAGCTGTTACAATGCCGAATTGGATTGTGAGAGCGGTAGAGTACCTATACATATTAACATTAATGAAGAACCTACTGTCAGCGGTACTGCTACTAATATTAGCTGTAATGGTGCTGTTACAGGTTCGATAGATTTAAATGTATCAGGAGGTAATTCACCATATACTTATGCATGGAGCGCTTCTAACGGAGGTGCTGTTCCAGCTGATCAGGTAAACGTAGAAGATCCTAGTGGATTAATAGCGGGTACTTATAGTGTAGTTGTAACCGATGCAAATGGATGTATAGGAAATTATGAAGTTACAATAACTGAACCTCCTTTGGATACACCAGATATAACTAAAGATGATGGATTTGGTTCAACTCCTTGCGGGGTAGACCCAGTATTTGCTCAAGCACAGATTGATAGTGAATTTGCAGCTTGGATAGCTTTGGGTGTAAATATTATAGATCCAGGGACTGAGCCATATAATATAACCATGAGTCCTCAGAATCCTGATGCGCCTTCGTTTTCTGGAGGAAGTACTCAGGTTACATGGACTATTACAGATAATTGTGGTAGAGAAGATGTGGTTGTAGCTACTTTTAGTGTTAGTAATGGATGTTTAATAGAATGTACTACAGAAGCTACTCCAGCAACTTGTTATGGTGCCGCAACAGGTTCAATTCATGTGACTGGTGCAGGTGGATTCGCTCCATATCATTTCTACTTGTATCTTTCATCAGATTTGGTTAATCCAATAGCTGATTTAATTAGTAATGCAG
>JASLID010000065.1 GCA_030153045.1 Flavobacterium sp. | reverse complement strand
AAATAAAGCCGATAGCCCGACCCGAAGGGACACGCCAGAAAACTATAAGGAATTGTAATACTGACAGCTTTTGTTAATTGGGCAGATATCGCATTTTGGGTTGGTTGGTCTGCAAATTTCTCGACCTAAAAAAGAGATAGCCATACCAATTTCTCCCCAAATAGCTTGTGGTAAAACTTGCATGAGTTGTTTTTCGACTTTATTGCCGTCTTTAGATTCAGTAATTAAGCCAATTCTTGGGGCAACTCTTATGACGTGTAAATCGGCGATAATGCCTTCCGCTTTAGCTCCTGCTTCTCGCATAATCACATTGGCTGATTTTCTGCCAATCCCTTTTAAAGCGACCAATTCGGCCATTGTTGTTGGTATGTTTCTGTCTTCTTTTAGAGTCTGAGCAATTTCAATGAGCCAACTGGCTTTGGTTCCGAAATTTCTAACTTTACTTATATGTGGAATTAAGGAATCGACATTTGAAACCGCGAGACTTTCCATATTTGGATACACTTCAAATAGGGAAGGAGCTATTTTGTTGATGTTTGCATCAGAATCCTGAGCCGATAAAACAACCATCACCACTAATTGATATAGATTTTTGTAATCTAGCGGATGTTTTTTTCCTTTGTATTTTTTTAGTAATGGTTCTAATTCTTGATCCCAATTATTGAATAGTGACATATTTTTCTATTTTATGTCTCATAAAGTTATGGAATTTATTTTTTACAAAAAAAGTCCCACATTGCTGTAGGACACAAATTATTTGATTGAATGCTTTAAATGATTTCTAGCGTTCGTTCTAACGCCATTCCTCTAGACCCTTTAATTAAAATGGTCAGGTCTTTAGGGTTTAGGGTTTTAAAATTTTTCTCAAAACTTTCGTAGGAATCAAAAAAATGCAGATTTTTCTTTTCAATTTTGTTTGCGAAAAAGTCTTTACCTACAAAATAAGTCTCGATAGGTGTGTTTTCTAGTATTTGAATTACTTTTTCATGTTCGGTTAAACTTTCTCTTCCTAATTCGAACATATCCCCTAAAACGGCAATTTTATTGTTTCCTTCTAGCTGTATAAAATTCGCGATCGCAGCAGTCATACTGCTTGGATTTGCGTTGTAAGCGTCAAGAATTATATGGTTGCTGTTTTTTTCTATGAGCTGTGAACGATTGTTTGTGGGAATATAATTTTCAATAGCAGTTTTGATGTCATTGTCATCAATGTTAAAATACTTGCCAATAGTAATTGCTGCATTTATATTGTTGGAATTGTATATGCCTATTAAATGTGATTGGATAGTAATGCCATTAAATTCTAGTTTTACCATAGGATTTGCTGAAACAGAACTGATTTTAACATTCCCTTTGTTAGAAGTTGAAAAGGTATATTGGGTTATATTTTTTGTTTTTTCTTCCTGAATAGCATCGTCTAAATTTACAAAGACTGTTTTTTGGTTTTCTTGTAAGTAATGGTATAATTCGCTTTTTCCTTTAATTACTCCTTCGATACCTCCGAAACCCTCAAGATGTGCTTTTCCAAAATTGGTTATATAACCAAAATCCGGTTCAGCAATGGTGCATAAAAGCTCAATTTCTTTTTGATGATTTGCTCCCATTTCAACAATGCCAATGTCAGTATTTTCATCAAATGACAATAGTGTTAATGGTACGCCTATGTGGTTGTTTAAGTTGCCAATGGTGGCTTTGGTGTTGTATTTTTTTGAAAGAACAACATTAATTAATTCTTTGGTTGTTGTTTTACCATTACTTCCAGTAAGTGCAATGATAGGTAGGCCTAATTGTTGTCTGTGGTATTTTGCAAGTTCTTGTAATGCTTTTAAGCTATCAGGAACTAATATCATTTTATCCTCGTCTGTATGATATTTTTTATTGTCAATGATAACAAAGGAAGCTCCTTTAGTAAGTGCTTCTTGTGCAAAAGTATTAGCGTCAAAATTATCACCTTTTAAGGCTATAAAAAGTGAGTTTGGATCTATTTTACGAGTATCTGTTGATACGCTTGTGCATTGCAAAAAGCATTGGTAAATTTCTTCTATTTTCATAACACGAAAGTACTAAAAAAATAAAAGCCCCAAAAAGGGGCTTTTAAATATTTGTGAAGAAATATTAATTTCTTGCTCTTTTCTTGAAGTCAGATTTTGCTCCAACTCTTGACATTGCACATCTAAATCCAATGTAGTCAGTTGCGATATCTTGATTCATATACCTTCTTTGAGCTGGATCTAACCAATATGCTCTATCTCTCCATGAACCCCCTTTGTAAACTCTTACGTCGTCACCGATTAAAGTTGTTCTTTTTTGAGATTTATCAAATTTTCTATCCAATTTTCCTGTACTATCAGCAGCTACTTTATGAACTGGAGAGTCATACATTCTTTTTGTGTCAACTTGTTTAGCTTCTCCTTCTTCTGGGCTTCCAAAATCGAAATAACGAGTAGATTGTTTATCACCATCTCTGTAGTTGATTTCATTACTCTTATCAAAGTTTTGTCTTAAATAAGTTTCTTTTTCATTAACTGGTACTTGAGCAATTTCTCCTGGTTTGTTTCTAGAGATAATTTTACCATTACTTAAAGTGTCATATTGAATATTGGCATCAGTAACCATTTCAATTTTACCGTCATCACCAATTTTATTTTTAGTGTAAACGTTTCCACGGAAGTAGTTGAAATCATTTGCTTCATCATCAACGATAGGTCTGTAAACATCTTGTACCCATTCTGCTACGTTTCCAGCCATATCATATAATCCAAAATCATTTGGTTTGTATGATTTAACTGCTGCAGTAATATCAGCACCGTCATCTGACCATCCAGCGATTCCGCCGTAGTCACCTTTACCTTGTTTGAAGTTAGCCAATTGATCGCCTCTGGTTCCTCTACTTCCAGAACGAGTGTATGATCCTTTCCAAGGGTATTTTTTCTGACCTCTGTAAATGTTATATTCTCTGTTTCCTACATCAGCAGCAGATGCGTATTCCCATTCTGCTTCAGTTGGAAGTCTATATTCTGGTAATAAGATACCTGAAGTTTTTTGTGCGTAAACGTTTTTAGGTCCATCAGCACCAGCTGAAGTTGTATCGGCAGCTTTTGCTTTTTTAGATTTTCCTCCAGAACGTCCTGTTTTTTGAAGAACGATTTCTTCGTTTCCACTAAATGAAGTAGAAGGTGAAGCTAAATAAGCCTCAGTACTGAAAGTGTTTTGAGCATCAACATCAACCACTTTAGCACCTTTCTTTAAGTATCCTTCTCTTTCAAGTACTGCCTCGTTCACACGGTCAGTTCTCCATTTTGCGTATTCAGTTGCTTGAATCCAGTTCACACCCACAACAGGATATTGTGAATAAGCAGGATGTCTTAAATAGTTATTGGTCATAGTTTCGTTATAACCTAATCTATTTCTCCATACTAATGTGTCTGGCAAAGCACCATCGTATATGTTTTTGTAATTTTCCTCAGTTGGAGGGAATACTCTTTTTAACCAATCAAGATATTCCATGTATGAAATATTGGTTACTTCAGTCTCATCCATATAGAATGACTGAACGTGTTGCTGATTTGGAGTATTATTCCAATCATGCATTGGATCATCTTGAACTTTACCCATTGTAAAAGTTCCGCCCTCAACAAGTACTAAACCTGGAGCAGTTTCTTGTTTGGTAAAGTTTGAGTTGTACTGGAAACCTCCACTTGGGTCATTAATTTTCCATCCAGTAGCAGATGAAGTGTTTTTTGAACTTGACTTTTTACTACAACTAGTAGTAAATCCAAATAGCACTATTAATGAAAATAGAGCTCTTAAAGTCATAATTTTGTTTACTTTCATACTTTCAGTAGGTAATTATTTTGTGGCGCAATATAATAATTAACCATTAATTTGCAACACGAATTATATAATTATTTTAAAAAAATCTTAAAATTATTTTTTTTCTCTTCTAACTTAACGAATTATGTTTTTAAATATTGTTTAAAATAGTATAATTTTACCCTTTAAAATAAATCGTTTTATTTTTCGTTATACACCATAATATGAAACAATACCTAAATATATTTTTCGCATTTATTTCTTTTGTCTCTCTTGCTCAAGAAAGTAATAATGTAACTATTGAGTGGAAAGATTCTCCTTACCAATTAAATGAATTGTATAAGTATAACATTCCTTATTTTAATTCGCCTTCTTTTGTTTTTAATGATGCAAAAAAAGCAATATCATTCTCAAAGGTAATTAAAATTTCATCTCCTATTGATGAAAAGAGTTTCAAAGTTTCAAATGTTATTTACGAAGTTATTTCTTTAGATAAGCTTGGAGAATTGAATTTAGCTTCAATTCCTAAAGAATTTAAGTATTCAATTGATAATTCATCAGCCAGAGGACAAGTGACAGGTTTGTTTATTTTTTCTCCTATTATTAAAGAAGGGAATGTTTACAAAAGGGTAAAATCACTGAATTATTCTTACACTTATAGTGGTTCAAATGGTTTAAGTAACAGGAATATAAATACTATTTCAAATTCTGTTTTAAAAAATGGACAATGGCGTAAATTTTATGTAGAAAAATCTGGGGTCTATAAAATTTCAAAATCCTTTTTAACCGACATTGGTGTTGATGTCAATGCAGATCCAAGAACCATTAAAATTTTCGGAAACGGAGGTAGAATGTTGCCATTGTTAAATTCGACTGCTTATCCGATGGATTTGGCTGAAAATGCAATTCAATTTATTGGTGAGAGCGATGGTGTTTTTAACGATAGTGACTATGTTTTATTTTATGCTGAAGGACTTGATAATTGGAGTGATGACAGTCAAACGCACCTTAATTTATATGCTGACAGGTCTTATTATTATGTTACTTGGTCGGGAGGAAATGGAAAGCGAATAACGCCATTGTCTGAATCTGCGAATGCTCCCGATAAAACATATACAGTTTTTGATGATTATCGATATCATGAAATCGACAGGGTTAATATTGTTCGTTTGGGGAGAAAATGGTTTGGCGAACAATTTAATTTTGAAAACCAACAAACTTTTTCATTTGCTTTTCCAAATATTGTTACAACAAGTCCGGTTTCTGTAAAAGTTAGTGTAGCAGGAATTGCTGCTGTTCCTACTTTTTTTAAGATAAAGGCAAATAGTCAAGATTTAGGAAACTTAAATTTAGCAGCTGTTTTGTCAAACGCTTCAGAAAAAGCTACAGGAAACACTTTAATGTCGTCAACTAATGTTACTTCTCCTAATATTACAATTTCATTAGAATATAATAATGGAGGTGTGCCAAGTGCAAATGGTTATTTAGATTATATTGCTTTAGAAGCAAAGTCAAATTTGAAAGGATTTGGAAAGCAATTCCGATTTAAAGTTGATGAAGTAGCTACGGAAATAGGAACTTGCGAATATCAAATTAGCGATGCTACGAACATTGTTCAAGTTTGGGATATTACTGATATATATAATGTAACAAATAAAGAAAATAATGGTCAGGCACAATTTGCTTTGAAAGCGTTTATGGGTGAAAAAAGAAATTATATCGTTATTGATAAATCAGATTTTTACTCACCTATTAAAGATTCAAATAATATTGTAATAAATCAAGATTTAAAAGGAACCATATTTTTAAATAATCAAGGAGTTTTTCAAGATGTCGATTATATAATCGTTACTCCAGAATCATTAAAGTCGCAAGCGGATAGATTGGCTAATTTTCATATTAACCATTCTGGTTTAAACGTTAAAGTAGTCACTTTAGAAAAATTATATCTCGAGTTTTCTTCTGGTAAACAAGATATAGGAGCGATTAGGAACTTTGTGAAGTATGTGTATGATAATGCTTCGGCTCCGGATAAAAAAATTAAATATTTGTGTTTGTTTGGTGATGCTTCTTTCGATTTTAAAAATAGGATTCCAAATAATTCCAACATAGTTCCAATATTTCAGTCTGTAGATAGTTTCTCGATTATTTCGTCAATTATTTCGGATGATTATTTTGGGTTGATGGATAATAATGAAGGAGATATGTTGGGTTCAAAAGGATTGGATATAGCTGTTGGAAGAATTTTAGCTAATAATTTATCGCAAGCTGAACAATTAGTTACTAAAATTGTTGATTATTATGATAAACAATCCTATGGAAGGTGGAGAAATAATCTTGTTTTCCTATCAGATGATTTAGATAAAGTGAGTGATGCAACCTTAGAAAGCAATTTGGATAATTTATCAAACACCATAACATCAAACAAACCTTTTTTTAATTCTAAAAAAATATTTGCGGATGCTTATGTTCAGGAAACCACATCTGGCGGGCAAAAATATCCAAAAGCCAAAGAAGATTTTATTAATTCTTTTGGGCAAGGTGCTTTGGTTTTTAATTATTTAGGACACGGTGGAGAAGATGGTTTGGCTGCCGAACGTTTGTTTGAAACGGGTGATGCTCAAAATTTAAATAACAAGTATAAATACCCTTTGTTTATTACAGTAACATGTGAATTCACTCGTTTTGACAATCCTCTTAGGTTAACAGCAGGAGAGTATACTTACTGGAATCCTAAAGGAGGAGCGGTTTCGTTGGTGACAACTACAAGACAAATTGGTCAAACTACAGGTGAAGTGTTTAATGATGAATTGGCTGTAAATTTATTTTCTTATGGATCAAATAACTATGTTTCCATTGCCGAAGCAGTTAGATTGACAAAAGCCGCAGCTCTTAATTCAGGTAATAATGTGGTTTTTTATATAGGTGATCCAGCTTTAAAATTAGCTATCCCTAAACCTAAAATCAAGTTGACAAAAATTAATGGTGTTCCGGTTGCTTCGTCAACTGAAACATTAGAAGCGTTGAATTTTGTTACCCTTTCGGGCGAAGTTACCGATGAATTTGATAATGTACTTACCAGTTACAATGGAGACTTAGCGGTAAATATTTATGATAAAGAGATTAATCGTACTACTTTGGGTAATGATAATACACAAGTTGGAGGCGTTGTTTATAAGATGAATTTCACCACTTTGGGAGAAACCATTTTCCGAGGTAATGCTTCAGTTGCTAATGGTCAGTTCGAATTTGGGTTCGTCGTACCTCGTGATATTAAAATTCCTGTAGGAAATGGAAAAGTAAGTTTTTATGCAAAAAAAGAAAATGCTTTGGAAGATCAAACGGGAAGTGATTTTTCAATAAAAATAGGGGGAATAAACGAAAATGCTGTGGCTGATACTACACCGCCTAGAATTAGGTTGTATATGAATGATGAGTCTTTTGTTTCGGGAGGAATTACAAATCAATCACCTTTGTTTTTAGCGTTTTTAGAAGATGAACATGGAATAAATACAGCAAGTGGAATTGGACACGATATCATTGCTTATCTTGATGGAGATGAAACTAAGCCGTATGTTTTAAATGATTTTTATGAAACCGAACTTGATGATTATACGAAAGGTAAATTGAAGTTCCCTTTTAGGAATTTGGCCCTCGGATTGCATACCCTAACATTTAAAGCCTGGGATGTGTACAATAATTTGATTACTTCTGAGTTACAGTTTATAGTAGTTGGTGATGAAACATTAACATTGTCAAATGTTTTAAATTATCCCAACCCATTTGTTAATCATACAGAGTTTTGGTTTACGCACAATAAACCATCAGAACCATTGGAAGTGCAGGTTCAAGTGATGACCATTACAGGAAAAATAGTGTGGTCTAAAAACCAATTAATTACAAATGCAGGCTTCACGTCAAGAGACATCACTTGGGATGGGCGCGATGATTTTGGAGATAAAATCGGGAAAGGGGTTTATGTTTATAAAGTGACGGTAAAATCTACTTTAACAAACAAAAAGTCTGAAAAGTTTGAGAAATTAGTGATACTTTAATAAAAGAATATATATTTGTTGAATATTTATCAAAAATTGAAATGAAAAGATTAGGTTTTATAATTTCTGGGTTATTGTTAGGGTTAAATGTACATGCACAAAATGAAAGACCAATAACAACTGGAGTGCCATTTTTAATGATTGCTGCAGATGCTCGTTCCGCTGGTATGGGAGACAACGGAGTTGCTTCTTCGCCTGATGCATTTTCTCAACAATACAATCCTGCTAAATATGCCTTTTCTTTAAAAAAGCAAGGTTTTACGGCAAGTTACACGCCTTATTTAACGGATCTTGTCAATGATATTTCATTAGGACAAATTAATTATTTTAACAGAGTAAATGAGCGTAGTGCATTTGCAACAAGTTTAAGGTATTTTAGTCTTGGAGAAATTGAACTTACCGACAAAGAAAGTAATTCATTAGGAGCAGTTAAACCAAATGAATTAGCGTTTGATTTATCATACGCACTTCAATTGAGTGAAAAATTCTCGATGGCTGTAGCGGGTCGTTATATTCGTTCCAATTTAAGATTTGTTTCAAATAATTCAGATGCTTCTGCAGCGAATTCTTTTGCAGTAGACGTTGCAGGGTTTTATCAATCTGAAGAAATGGCATTTACCGATTTTAATGGGAGATATCGATTAGGGTTTAATTTTCAGAACTTAGGGCCTAAAATTTCTTATGAAGGTGATGTCGAAAGAAGTTCAAACTTTTTGCCATCTAATTTAAGATTAGGGGGAGGTTTCGATTTTATATTCGATGATTATAATAAGGTTGCATTAAATTTAGAGTTTACAAAACTATTAGTGCCAACTCCAAAAGTTGTAACCGATAAAGATGGTAATGGCGTTGTTGATGGTTCAGAATTTCAAGAAGCGGCTGATGCGTACAATAATATAAGTTGGGCTTCGGGAGTTTTTAATTCGTTTGGTGACGCGCCAGACGGATTTAGTGAAGAAATAAAAGAGGTTACTTATGCAGCAGGTTTAGAATACTGGTATCAAGATTCATTTGCTTTAAGAACAGGTTATTTTAATGAAAGTAAAGATAAAGGAGCGAGAAAATATGCTACCTTAGGGGCTGGATTCAAATATTCAACCATAACATTGGATGTGTCTTATTTGTTTTCAATGTCAAAAATTAAAAATCCTCTCGAAAACACTTTGCGATTTTCGCTAACGTTTAATTTCGGAGACGATTATGATCAATATTAAAATTAGTAAATAATAAATATTTAATCCAAATTTCAGTTGTATGAGATTTGGATTTTTTTTCCCCCATAAAGTATGAAAGAAGTTAATATTAATGCCAAATTGTTTGTTTTTGAAACACTTGAAGAACTGCCAAGTGATGTTAATGATTTAATGAAGCAAGCGGTAGAAATTAGAAAGAAAGCGTATGCGCCTTATTCAAAATTTAGAGTTGGAGCAGCGTTATTGTTAGATAATGGGCAAGTGGTTTTAGGGTCAAATCAAGAAAATGCAGCCTACCCATCAGGGCTTTGTGCCGAAAGAGTGGCTATATTTTACGCTGGAGCTAATTTTCCAAACGCCAAAATTGTTAAAATAGCCATTTCAGCAACATCTGATTTAAATCCAAATACAACGCCAATTCCTCCATGTGGAGCTTGTCGACAATCTATTGCGGAATACGAATTCAAACAAGAAACGTCAATTGAAATGTTTTTTATGGGTGAATCCGGAATGATTTACAAATCAGACTCGCTAAAAAATTTATTGCCTTTTACTTTCGATAAGAACTTCTTGTAAAATTCTTTAAAAAGTTCGGTTTAAATTTTACTGCTAAGTAGGAAAGTCTTATTTTTGCTCTTCGCAAATTTGTGTGAGAGCACTATGATGCTTTTTTAGTAAATTATACAAGCACAAAACACTTTAGCAAGAAAGACAAATGAAAGAAATTACAAAAGAAGTTTATTTAAAGTGGTATGAAGATATGCTACTTTGGAGAAAGTTTGAAGACAAACTAGCAGCCCTTTATATTCAACAAAAAGTAAGAGGATTTCTTCACTTATACAATGGTCAGGAAGCAGTATTAGCGGGAGCACTTCACGCGATGGAACTGGGGAAAGACAAAATGATTACTGCGTATCGTAATCACGTTCAGCCTATTGGGATGGGCGTCGATCCAAAAGCGGTGATGGCTGAGTTGCTTGGAAAAGTAACCGGTACTTCAAAAGGTATGGGTGGTTCTATGCACATTTTTTCAAAAGAAAAAGGATTTTTTGGAGGTCACGGTATCGTAGGAGCTCAAATTCCTGTGGGTGCTGGTATGGCTTTCGCCGATAAATATTTCAATACAGGTGGTGTAACTTTAACCTATTTTGGTGATGGTGCAGCACGTCAGGGTTCTCTTCACGAGGCTTTTAATATGGCCATGTTATGGAAATTACCAGTAGTTTTTATCGTTGAAAACAACGGTTATGCTATGGGAACTTCTGTAGAAAGAACAGCAAATCATACAGACATTTGGAAACTTGGTTTAGGGTACGAAATGCCATGCGGACCAGTTGACGGAATGAATCCGGTAAAAGTTGCCGAAGCTATGCACGAAGCAATCGACAGAGCGCGACGTGGTGACGGACCAACATTCCTTGAAATGAAAACATACCGTTACAGAGGACACTCTATGTCTGATGCACAGTTATACAGAACAAAAGAAGAGGTTGAAGAATACAAAAAAATCGACCCAATCACACAAGTTCTTGATGTGATTTTAGAAAAAAAATACGCTACAGAAGCAGAAATTGAAGCTATCGACGAAAGAGTAAAAGATTTAGTGGAAGAATGTGCAGCATTCGCCGAAGAATCTCCTTTCCCAGAAGTACAACAATTGTATGATGTAGTGTACGAACAAGAAAACTATCCATTCATTCCTCATAGACTATAAATTATGGCAACAGTAATTACAATGCCTCGTTTGAGCGATACTATGACGGAAGGAACAGTAGCAACTTGGCTTAAAAAAGTAGGTGATACCATCAAAGAAGGTGATATTTTGGCTGAAATTGAAACAGACAAAGCGACCATGGAGTTTGAGTCTTTCAATGCAGGAACACTTTTGCATATTGGAATTCAAGAAGGAGAGTCGGCACCAGTCGATTCACTTTTAGCGATTATTGGTACTGCCGGTGAAGATATTTCGTCTTTATTAAGTGGTGGAACTCCAGCTCCAAAAACCGAAACAGCTGAAGCTTCGGCTCCAGCGACTGAAGTAAAAGCAGAAGCGCCTAAAGCAGCAGCAGCTGAACTTCCAGCAGGAGTTAAAATTATTACTATGCCTCGTTTGAGCGACACCATGACTGATGGTACCGTTGCGACTTGGTTGAAAAAAGTAGGTGATGTAGTTAAAGAAGGCGATATCCTTGCTGAAATTGAAACAGATAAAGCGACGATGGAGTTTGAGTCATTCAATGCAGGAACTTTATTATATATTGGTATCAACGAAGGAGAAACGGCTCCGGTTGATAGCATTTTAGCGATTATTGGCCCAGCAGGAACAGATGTTTCTGGTGTGGTAGCTGGTTTCAAATCAGGTGCTCCAGCGGTTGCTCCTGTAGCTGAGAAAACTGCAGAAGTTGCTATTCCAGTTGCTAATAACATACAAGAATCAACAAATACAAACACTTCTGATAGAGTTTTTGCTTCGCCTTTGGCTAAAAAAATAGCTCAAGACAAAGGAATCAATTTATCTCAAGTAAAAGGTTCTGGTGAAAACGGAAGAATTGTAAAAAGCGACGTGGAAGGATTTACTCCTCAAGCTGCCGCTGCTCAAACTACTTCTGCTCCAGCAGCTTCAACTGCTTCTGCAGTAAAACCATTTGTTCCTGCAGGAGAAAAATTCTCAGAAGAAATCAAAAACTCGCAAATGCGTAAAACCATTGCGAAACGTTTATCAGAATCTATATTTACTGCTCCTCATTTCTATTTGACTATCGAAATTGCGATGGATGAAGCCATGAAATCGAGAGCAACAATCAATACTATTCCAGATACCAAAGTGTCGTTCAATGATATGGTGGTGAAAGCTTGTGCCATGGCGTTGAAAAAACACCCGCAAGTCAATTCTCAGTGGACAGCAGACGCTATGATCATCAACCACCACGTAAATATTGGTGTAGCTGTAGCAGTTGAAGACGGATTAGTAGTGCCAGTTTTAAATTTTGCAGACCAAATGAGCTTGTCTCAAATTGGTGCTAGCGTAAAAGATTTAGCAGGAAAAGCAAAAAACAAGAAATTGACTCCAGCTGAAATGGATGGAAGTACATTTACTGTGTCTAACCTTGGTATGTTTGGTATTACTGAATTTACTTCGATTATCAATCAACCCAATTCAGCCATTTTATCTGTAGGAGCTATCGTTGAAAAGCCTGTAGTTAGAAATGGTCAAATCGTTGTTGGAAATACGATGAAAGTAACTTTAGCTTGCGATCACAGGACTGTGGACGGAGCAACAGGAGCTCAATTCTTGCAAACATTAAAACAATTTGTTGAAAATCCAGTAACCATGTTGGCATAATTGTCAATTGGTTTTAAATATAAAATCTCATCTTGACTATCTTGATGAGATTTTTTTTATTTTAGCTAAAATTCATTCGAATGAAAAATATCATCATCACAGGAACTTCTCGCGGAATAGGTTACGAATTGGCATTGCAATTTGCAAAGGCCGGTCATAACGTATTGGCTATTTCAAGAAAAACACCACAAGCTTTAATCGAAAACTCGAATATTACCTGTCTTTCGGTGGATTTGGCTGTAGAAAAGGACTTGCAAAAAATAGAAAATTTCCTTTCACATACGTGGAAAAAAGTTGATGTTATTATTCACAATGCGGGATCATTGTTGTTAAAACCATTCGATCAAATTTCTTCTGAAGAATTTGAAAACGTATACAAAGTCAATGTTTTTGGAGTGGCGAATCTGACTCGAATTTGCATTCCATTTTTGTCAAAAGGAAGTCATGTCGTAACCATTAGTTCTATGGGAGGCATTCAGGGGAGTATGAAATTTGCCGGATTAGCAGCGTATAGTTCAAGTAAAGGTGCGGTAATTACTTTATCGGAATTGTTAGCTGAAGAATACAAAGAACAAGGGATTGCATTCAATGTGTTAGCGCTTGGTGCTGTGCAAACAGAAATGCTACAAGAAGCCTTTCCAGGTTATGAAGCACCAATTTCAGCCAAAGAAATGTCCGATTATATATTCAATTTTGCACTAACCGGAAATAAATATTATAACGGTAAAGTGCTTCAAGTTTCATCGACTACACCTTAAGCCTGTTTTTTGTAAATAGAAAAACAGTAATGACTATTATTTTTTGTGGTTGAAACTTCAATGGTTTTTTCTTTGTAATTCCTATTAAAATCAAGTTGATTCTCGTCTATTTTTTCAGTACTTAACAAATGACAGCTTATAAAATTTTCCTCAAAAGTGAAAGAGAATTTTACAGGAAAAGGCAATGTGTTTTTAATTCTCAAATCTTTATAGCCATAAACAACAGTTGCATCTGCGCCCAATGGTGTAAAGCGTTCTTCCTCGTTGTAAATATCTAAAGAATGATTGTGGCGTTCCGTGATTTCAAGATTTGTTTTTAAAGCTGTAAAATAAATAATGCTGGAAAGCTGGCACAACCCGCCACCAATTTCCTCTGAAACTTTTCCGTTGAGAATGTTTCTTCCGGCTCTGAAATTGTTTTTTCTATTAGGTTCACCAACAATTTTCCAAAATGAAAAAAACTCATTGGGTTGAATTAGCACAGGTTCGATTTTATACGAAGCGATGGTAATATTGTGTAATTTGTTTTCGAAAAAAGCACCATTTTTGATCTCCTGTTTTGTTGAAATAGAGTTTTGAAATGAAATTTTGAAATGATCTTTGCCTGCAAATGCAATATTTCTATCCGACCAAAATCGTCTGAAAATTTGAGCTTTTGTTTTTATTTTCTTTGGAATTAATGCTTTAAGTTTCATTTTTTTTCTAATTCAATAATAATATAGGAAGCATATTCTCTTAGAAGAGACCTGCAAAGATAGTTGTCAATTTTAATAAAAAAACTTCTGACAGAGGATGGCAAACGATGAATGGGTATAAAAAGAATTCCTCTGTAATCTTTTAAAACCCAGTTGCTTTCTGTCATTCGCATTATTTCTTCAATTGAGAATTGATTTGCTGCGTGCCAGTTCTTGGCATTGTAATTTGTAGCGAGTCTTCTTTTGCCGGAAGGAAAATCAAAAATCAATGTGCCTTTTGCATTCAGTTTTTGATGCGCTTCCTTCAGGAATTCAGATGTGATTTCCTTATCCAGATGCATGATGACATGCAGAGAATAAATGGCGTCAAAAAAATGATCCTGAAAAGGGATGTCTGATACAGAACCTTCTTTTATTTCTTTGTCAGGGAATTTGTTTTTGGCAATTTCAATCATATTTGGACTTATGTCAACTCCAAAATTTGCCAAATCTAAAAAACGCCCTGTTCCGCAGCCTAAATCGAGAATTTTATCTAACGGTTTTGTTTTCAGAAAAACATCCAAAAAAACACGTTCCTGCTGGTCGATATATTTTCCGTATGAATTATTAAATCGATTGGAATCGTAAGTAGAAGCCAAATCGTTATAGTATATTTTTATTTCTTCATTCATCGAATAAATATATAGCATTTCTGCTAAAAATAAATAAATTTGTAATAATGAGTGAAGTGTTGTTCAAATATCTCCCGGAGCATTCGGTTGACATGTGTTTTGAGTTAATCAAAATCAATCACGTACATCTTAAAATTGTCAACGAACGCGTCACACGTCACGGCGATTACAGAAAAGACGCGCAGGGTTTTCACTTAATTACAGTTAATGCCAGTTTGAATAAGTACCGATTTCTGATGACTTTAATTCATGAAATTGCGCATTTGGTGGCTTTCGAAAAATACGGTCGGAACATAAAACCACACGGAGACGAATGGAAATTAACCTTTCAAAGGTTGATGGTGCCGTTTATTCGACCTGAGATTTTTCCAAACCAATTGTTGCCCTTGTTAGCAAGGCATTTTAGAAACCCAAAAGCAAGTAGCGACACAGATGCAACTTTGTCTTTGGCATTAAAACAATTTGACCCTGTAAACGATAAAAATTATATCTTTGAAATTCCTTACGGAAGTGTTTTTAGAATACATAATGGCAAGATTTTCAAAAAAGTAGCGTTGCGATTAAAAAGATACGAATGTCAAGAAGTAAGTTCTGGACGTATTTATTTATTTAATCCTAATGCTGAAGTAGAATTGTTGCCAAGTTAGAAAGTACAAAATGAATAAAAATTATTACGCAATATTAATGGCTGGTGGCGTTGGTTCACGATTTTGGCCAGTAAGTACCACCGAATTTCCAAAGCAATTTCACGATATGTTGGGTTCTGGAGAAACGTTGATACAAAAGACTTTCTCTAGATTAGCCAAACTTATTCCTGTTGAGAATATCTTGATTTTAACCAATGAAAAATACAATGATTTGGTTTTAGAGCAGTTACCTCAAGTAAAGCAAGAACAGGTTTTATTAGAGCCGGCAATGCGTAATACTGCCCCATGTATTTTGTATGCGTCGCTAAAAATTCAAAAACTAAATCCCGATGCCGTAATGGTGGTAGCACCAAGCGATCACTGGATTGAAGATGAAGTCGCTTTTACAGAAAACTTACAACAGTGTTTTGATTTTTGTACTAAAGAAAGCGCTTTGATGACTTTGGGTATTCAACCCACGTTTCCCAATACGGGTTTTGGGTATATCGAATACGATAAAACCGATCCGAATCCAATAAAAAAAGTAAATCAATTCAGAGAGAAACCAGATTATGAAACGGCAAAATCGTTTTTGGATAGTGGTAATTTCTTGTGGAATGGCGGAATTTTTATTTGGAGTGTCAAAACCATAACTGAAGCGTTTGCTAAATTTCAACCTCAAATGGATAACTTGTTTCATCAAGGTTTTGAAAGTTATAATACGCCTTCTGAAAAGCGATTTATTGAAGATAATTATGCACTTGCTGAAAATATCTCTATTGATTATGCGGTTATGGAAAATGCAGACAACGTTTATGTTTTGCCAGCTACATTCGATTGGAATGACTTGGGGACTTGGGGTTCACTTCATGAAAAATTAGACAAAGACGAAAACAATAACGCAGTTGTAAATGCTACTGTGGTTTTAGAAAACGCATCCAACAATATCGTTAGAACCGACGGAAAAAAACTAATTATCATCGACGGATTAAACGACTATATAATTGTAGATAAAGATGATGTCTTGCTTATATATCCAAAAAGCAAAGAGCAAGATATCAAAGCAGTTGTGGCGAAGTTGGGTAAATAGCATTTAGTATAGAATTATGAAAAATCTACTAATACTATTTTTTTCTTTTTTGAATTTATGTAATGTAAAAGCACAATCGAATCAATTCGTTGAATTATTAACGAAAGATAAATCGAACGAAATTTTTGTTTTTAAAGACATGTGTTCAGGTTGTTTGGTTATGAACCCGCCTTGTAAGGAATACACCAATTCCGGAAATCCTGAAGACACCTACGTTCTTTGGAAAAATAATAAAGGTTTTTATATCAAAAGCTTCAATATCTGTGGAAGTTCAAAAACAATATCGTTTAAAGAATGGAAAAATGATCCATTCCTCTTTATAAAATCGAAAAGTATCGCATTAGATACTATTAAAATTCAGTATCCTTTGTCGTACAATAAAGAAAAAGACATTTGGTTGGAGACAAGAATAAATCATTATAAATATTATTTATTATCCTTTCCTTCATATAAAATAAGTGATATTGAAATTAGCGATATAGCTTTTATTGATGAAAGCAAATATGATTCATTCGAAGAAATGAAATCAGATGAACCAAACGAATTTTATGAACTCTATAATAAAGAAAATAAAAGGAATTTACTTCGTTATAAGTTTAATAATAATTCAGAAATAAAAAAACTATTAGACATAGTTAAACTTAAAATAAGAGAAATAAGAAAAAAACTTAAAACACAATAAATACTATTTTAAATCCCCTCCTTCAAAACTGCTTCTCTTACTTTTTTAAACAATTCGGAAGAATATACAAAATCAGTAACGGCTTCGTTGTCGGTTTTGAAAATTTCACTTTTATTGCCTTCCCAAGCTTTTAATCCGTTTTTCAAAAACACAATTTTATCGCCAATTTCCATTACCGAGTTCATATCGTGTGTATTAATCACGGTAGTGATATTATATTCGGCAGTAATTTCCTGAATTAAGTTATCAATTACAATGGCTGTTTTTGGATCTAATCCTGAGTTGGGTTCGTCACAAAATAAATATTTCGGGTTGTTTACAATGGCTCGGCCAATAGCAACACGTTTTTGCATACCTCCAGATAATTCAGAAGGTTTTTTGGTATGGGCATTAATCAAATTCACTCGTTCAATTACAAAATCGACACGCTCTTTAATTTGTTTTGGCGTTTTAGTGGTAAACATTTTCAATGGGAATCCGATGTTTTCTTCCACGGTCATCGAATCGAATAAAGCACTTCCTTGAAATACCATACCTATTTCTGTTCTCAACTCGCGTTTTTCATCGTCATCTAAGTCTGAATAAATTCTTCCATCGAAAGAAATAGTACCGCTTTCAGGGGTGTGAATGCCAAGCAATGATTTTAAAAAAACCGTTTTTCCAGAACCACTTTGTCCAATAATTAAATTGGTTTTTCCAGTATCAAGCGTTGTTGAAACTCCTTTTAAAACCATTTGGTCGCCAAAAGATTTTTTGATGTCTTTTACTTCAATCATAGTTTAGTTGGTTAAAAGAAGTTGGGTTAAAATATAGTTCATTAAAATGATTACGACAGAAGTCCAAACAAACGAAACAGTACTGGCTTTGCCTACTTCAAGTGCTCCACCTTTCATGTAATAGCCGTGAAACGAAGGAATGGTTGCTAGTAATAAGGCAAATACGAATGTTTTAATAAAAGCATAAGCAATATGAAACGGAATGAATTCGGTTTGAATACCTGTAATGAATTCTTCACTCGAAGTAAAACCACCATAAACAGCAGCAAGCCAACCTCCAAAAACGCCTAAAAACATGCTAATGCCTATCACGAAAGGATACAAAAGCAAGGCAATTAATTTGGGGAAAACCAAATAATTTAAAGAGTTTACACCCATTACTTCTAAGGCATCTATTTGTTCGGTAACACGCATGGTTCCTATGCTTGAGGTAATGAATGAGCCCATTTTTCCAGCCATAATAATGGAGATAAATGTTGGCGCAAATTCTA
>JASLID010000047.1 GCA_030153045.1 Flavobacterium sp. | reverse complement strand
AATGCTCAGCCAAGGCATTTGGTGTCATTGCTTGTACGGCAATAAGTCCAATAATTGCTCTTCTTGTTGGGTCGGCAATAGCTTGAAAAACATCTCTTCTTATTTCCATGGTTTAAATAATTTGCAACTATGTGGTAGCAAATATAAGCGCAATTATTTGGTTGCGCAAATTTTTTGTGAAATATTTTATTTTGCTCTGAGTTTTTGTTTGAAATGTCTATTTGCATATTGTCGCTTTACAATGATGTATGCTTTATAGGACGACCTTTTTATTTCTTAATCCAAATCAATGATATTAAAATAAGGTTGATTATTTTTACGAAGAAATTTACTACAATTAGATTAAAATAATACTTTTGATATATGAAGAAAATTGTTTTTACAATGTGTTTGCTTATTGCCATTATTTTTAAAACACAATCACAGAACTTACCCCAAAAAATAGATAGCCTTTTACTTTCCTATGCTAAAATCAATCGGTTTAACGGAACTGCATTGGTTTATAAAAAAGGTAAAATGATTTTGGAAAAAGGGTATGGTTATCAAGATATTAAAAATAAAATCCCTAATGATCCTAATACTATTTTTCAAGTTGGTTCTATAACAAAACAATTTACAGCAACCGTTATTTTAAAATTAGCCGAGGAAAATAAGCTAACCCTACAGGATAAATTAACTAAATATTTTCCTGATTATCCAAGAGGAAATGAAATAACGATTGAACATATGCTTAGCCATACATCTGGCATTTATGAGTATTTTAGAAACCCGTTGTATCATCAATTAAAGGAAGAAAAGTCACTTACTAAAGAAGATAGGATGGCTCTTTTTAGAGATAAACCGATGGATTTTATTCCAGGGACTAACTTTTCATATTGTAATTCGGGATATGAACTTTTAGGTTTAATTATTGAAAAAATTACCCGCAAACCATACGAACAAGTGGTAAAAGAAATGATTCTAAAACCTCTAAAAATGGCTCACAGCGGATTTGATTTTAAAGGTTTACAGAGTAATTTAAAAGCAAAACCCTATTCCTTATATTCTAAAGAAAAAAGTATAGAATCTATTCCTTGGGATTCTACCGCTACCTATTCTGCTGGAGCTCTTTATAGTAATGCCAAAGATATGTATTTATGGCATCAAGGATTATTGAAGAATAAGATCATAAAAAAATCAAGTTTAGAAAAAGCGTATATACCTCTTCTGAACGGTTATGGATATGGATGGTGGATTGAATCCCTTTATAATAAAAGAGTGGTTTCGCATGGTGGGAATGTTGATGGTTTTACAAGTCAATTTACCAGAGTCCCTGAAGATGATATTTGTATTGTTTTGTTGAATAATACGTACAATCACGAAATTGAAATTATTAGTAATTCTATTTTGGCAATTTTATATAACCAACCCTACAAAATGCTCGATGGAATAGCACTTTCTAATGCTGATTTAAAGAAGTATGAAGGTGAGTATGAAGTCAATTCGGATTATCATGTAATAATTTCAATAGATAACAACCGTTTGTTTGCTCAAATAAATAATGATCCAAAATTCGAACTATTTGCACAAAATTCAGAATCTTTTTTTTCAAAAGAAGAAGATTTGAGAATGAAGTTTAAATCCGACAACAGTAATGTTTTTAATAGAATAAGTGTTTTTAGAGGACTAAATACAAAAAGAGGAACGAAAATATACAAATAAGACATTTCATTAAAAAAGCAAATTTTCCAATGCTAGATTTGTGAATTGGATACCTTATGCTGTCACTTTTTACAAAGGCTGTTTTTTGTCCAAACACATTCAAGTAGGTTAGCAAACTTAATAGTAAAGCAGTAAATTGTGTTTTCATTAATTTTTGATGTTTATGTTTTTAGCAGTTGGTAACCAATTGTATTAAAAAGTTTAATTACTTTATTAGTTCATTTTTTTCATCCTGCGTCTTAAACCCATATTGTATAGCTTCTTTAAGTATGCCGATGTTGATGTCTTTCAGCGCTTTGAATTTGATGCAATATCCTGTCACGCTCGCTTTGCCTATTTTATCTCCATAGGTTTTGGCTAAAAATGTCTTATCATCAATACCAAGGATGTAAACAGAAATTCCAGTTGTATTTGCGCTTAAACCAATTTGATTAAACTCTCTGGTAGTACCATTAGCATATTTTATGGTGTAAAATCCATATCCTATATTAGGATTAGAAACAGTTTTATTTTCATCGTTTTTACCATCCAAGAACCATAATTTACATGCGGGCATTACTTCCAGAATGATGCGGTGCAACTCTTGCATGTCGTTGCGTTTTGGTTCTGGTTGACTAGTAATATACTCTTTGATTTGTTCTTGTATATTCATATAAAATTACTGATTGCTTTTTCTTTGGTAGTCGGCTTCGCCTCATGTGTACAGCTCCGTTTGTTATCCCTTGTGTGTTGGTATTGTTAAGGTCCCATCGGCTTTGAGAAGGTGGGGATTTTTGTCCCCAAACCATTCCGCTAAGACTGTAGTCAAATATATAAAATTGCCTTTAAATTTAGCCTTAAAACCCCAATTTCTTAAAACCGCTGTTAGCGGATGTTCTTATCTTTTCAATTTCTGTACTATAAAATAAATTGCAACAGTTATTATCAAAGTTAGAGCACAATCATATATTAGATTCAGTCCATGCCAACCTGAATTTGGAATTTCACTTCCTCTAACAAAAAACTGATAATAATAATTGAATGGAAATCCTATTTCAAGTTTATAATTTTCATTTCCTTTATAATAATGAAAAGGATTGATTTGACTTAAAACTGTTATAAATGAAACAGAGAAAAAAATTAAGATTGAAAGAATCGTTAATTTTGCTATTTTTTTTATTCATAAACACTTGCTCCGTTTAAGATGTCTGCAAAAACTTTCCAATTAGCTGTTTCCGAATTGATGTTTTGCTTTGTATTGTTATAATATCCTTGTATATCGTCAGCATAATTTTCTATGGCTTCTAAAAACTCCGGAATAGTTTTATTTTCCCATTTTTCAGGATTATTTTCAAAATCCAATCTTAATGCTTTTACACTTGTTATAAACTCATTTTTTGTCATCTGTACGTTTTTTAGAATAGATGCTAACGTCCCGCCGGCTTGGCGATGTTGCGGTAAATTTAGCGAAAAGTTTTAAGTAAGCCGTAAGTTTCCAGAACATTCCAAACACAAACTGAACCAGCAATATCGCCAAACCGCTGTTAGCAACAGTATTTTTTAATTATTCTCTGGAATCTTATAACTTGCTGCATATAAAAGATTCTCATTCTCATTTTTGAACTCTGCAAATGCTTTTCTGTACCATTTTGAGTCAGTTGGCACAGCTTCATAATCTTCGGCAACTTTAACACCATAAAATTCTCCATTTAACCATGGTTCAATTCCCATAATTCCAATTCCAAGTTTTTCAATTCTGTTAATTATAATTTCAAAGTCAGATTGAGAAAAATAATAAATTGAATCAGTATCAAAACCATCATTCATGTTTTTTAGTCCAACAAAAACGTTTGCTTTTAAATATTCTATTTTTTCTGCTCTTTTTCTCTGATTAAATTCTTCAATTTCTATTTTAGCTTTTCGTCCGTAATGTCGAGCATAAGCAGCTCCAATTAAAATCATTATTATGAATAAATATTGCGTCATTTCCGGTTTTAATATTGTTGCTAACTCGTAAATATATGCAATTAAGACTACATGATTTATTATTAATCTCACATTTACTAAGCAAATGGTGTCTTTCTCACAAATCAAACGTCACTGACAACGGTTTATGGTCGCTGTGCTGTCTCCAGTCCTGGTACTTTCCTATCAGCACATCCGTCATTTTTTTAATGAAATAAGCCGAAGCAAAACAATAATCCAAATGGTAGGGTTTGTCTTCGTGTCGGTACATAAATTGGGTAGGATGCGCTTCTTTTCCCTGTAATTGTTGGTGAAATATATGATACGTACTGAAAATCTTATTCGCCGCTAACTTTTCAACAACGGTAGAATGATTCCCTTCGCGTCTTGGTCGGTCCCAAATGGTATTGCTGTTGAAATCGCCAATCAGGATCGTTTTGTTTTTCGACAATAATCGTTCGTAATACTGAATGGCTTTCCATACCTGAGTGACATAGGCGCCATCTTTATCGGCAGGATTATTTGCCCAAACGGCAAACAGTGTAAAATTGACTTTACCTCCGGTTACTGCTATGGGCAGGATATTTTTGTAATCAGGATTATGGCAATCGAGCAATCTAAATTTGTGGTTGCCGTATGAAAAAACACCTAGGCCTTTGTTTGGATTGCTTCCAAACCAGATCATGTCTGTGGGAGTTGGTACACCTTCGGGGAACTTCAGCCTGTCGGGATTTTCACATTCGGGTACAATTAAGATATCCGGTTCATGAGCCAAAATAAATTCTGCTTTCTTTCGGAAAGCCATGTTGCAATTCCAAGTGATGATTTTCATTTCTGATTTTTTTGTATCCGTTGTTACAAATGTAGGAATCTTATAACGCTCAAAGTGAATTACATAACAAATATTAGTAATTCAAAATTAACTTTGATTGAGTTATTAATTAAACCTGTTCTCATCAATTTATGAGAGAATCAGTGGCAAATCAACTGCTCAAATTAGGAGTTCAAAGCAATCAGTTACAAAAAAATATTTTAAAAAATATATCATGAAAACCAGAACTAAAGGATACAATTTAAGCATTCCTATAAATAACTTTAATCTATCGTATGATGATGTGGGAGAAGGAAACATTCCAATCATCTTCCTGCATGGCTTCCCTTTTGATAAAACCATGTGGCTGAGTCAGCTCGATTATTTAATGCTTTCCTATCGTTTAATTGCCTGCGATATTAGAGGATTTGGAGAATCAACAGATGAAAAATCACCGTTGAGTATGGATTTATTTGGAGATGATTTAATTCAATTTATGGACGAATTAAATATTGAGAAAGCAATTGTCTGCGGATTGTCTATGGGTGGTTTTATAGCGTTGAATGTTTATAAAAGATTTCCAAAACGCTTTGAAGCATTGGCTTTATGTGACACGCAATGTATTGCCGATATTCCCAAGGTAAAGGAAAAACGTTATGTTACCATTGAGGAAATAAGAGCCAATGGTGTGGCTGATTTTAACGAAGGATTTATTAAAAAAGTATTCCATAAAGATTCTTTAACAGACAAAATAGAACTGGTTGAGGAATTGAGAGGTGTCGTGTTTTCCAATACCCAGCACGTAATTATTGAAGGATTGATAGCACTTGCAGAGCGGTCAGAAACCTGTTCAACTTTGAATGACATCACTGTTCCAACATTGATTATCTGCGGAAGAGAAGATGAAGTAACTCCGCTGGTACAATCAGAATTTATGAATAAGAAGATTAAAGGATCTGTGCTTAAAGTGATTGATAAGGCGGGTCATGTATCTAATTTGGAACAACCGGAAGAGTTTAATAAACATCTGAATGATTTTTTAGGTACTTTAAAGGGTGTTGGAGCTGAAGAACTGAGTGAAGAAAACAGCTTGGAAAATAAATAATGGTGTGAAGTTTTTTTTGTTATCGATAATAGTAGCTTTTTCTTTAACAACTATTTCTTTATAGCCAAAGCTATTCTATAAAACTCATATCCTTTTTCCATTCGATTGGGTACATATTTTTCGCGATATTCTGTTGCGCCCATATCTTCTATAAGCATCATGTTAAATTGTTTTAAGTAATAGGGCAATTCCTCTGGCAGGAAGCCAAAAGTCCATTTTTCTTCAAGCTGCTCTAGGTCAGTCAAAAGTTTTTCACCTCCTAAAAACGAACTTGGATTTTCGAGGATTTTTTTGTGGACATAAGTAAAAATAATATAACTGTTCTTTGTGAATTTTTTAATAAAGCCAAACGTACTCTTTATTGCGTCTTCTGAGAGATAATTTGTGACACCTTCCCAAATGATTGTAGTAGGTTTTGTAAAATCAAAATTATGTTGTTCAGCCAATTCTTCAAGGCTTTGTTTATTAAAGTCAATTTGATAAAAGTCAATATTTTTTGGAAGACGACCAATACGATTTTTATAAGTTGCAATTTTAAATTTTGAAGTATTTGGATGATCAATCTCTATTACAG
The DNA here is from genome assembly GCA_030153045.1 of Flavobacterium sp. Classification (GTDB taxonomy): domain Bacteria; phylum Bacteroidota; class Bacteroidia; order Flavobacteriales; family Flavobacteriaceae; genus Flavobacterium. Next base: position 15,136 of record JASLID010000047.1, on the reverse strand, counting down.
GAATTGATTTCAGAAAGTCAAGTCGCAAGGCTCTTGTGTCAAATCCCGCTCCTAAAATTATTACTTGTTTTACTCCATTAGCAATTGTTGATTCTAATAAATCGTCAATATATTTTGTTCTGGCTATTGCTGATGAAAATGCACCTGGGATTTTCTTTTGAATTGTGTTACTGATATATTTTCTAATAATTAAATATTTAGACATGCGTGATGCAAATCTCAATTTAGCTTCAAGAAAATGTATCGCATAAGGATCAGAAAACAATTTATCTTTCGAATCACGTTCTGTTTCCAACGCTCTAAATAAAGCCATATACTGAGCTGTTCGGCTGGTTTTCTCTGTTTTCATCTCATTTATGCAAGTTTGACTTACGATTAGTGCTAACCCGTAAATATATACAAATTAATAAAAAAACTGCTCAAAGTTTTGTGCCTTTGAGCAGTTAATTACATCTTAAATTTAGCAAACTAAGGCAAATCGTCTGATAGTGTTTATAGTCACGTTATGGGTAATATTTAAGTTTTCTTTTGTTACAATCTGTATCCATAAATCTCCCCAACCTTTTGACCATGCAGTCACAATAGGAGTTTTACCTCCGAAAGCATCCTCTATCATTGCTTCAATAATAGGAGGTGTAATCCATACTAATCCATAAAAGGCCGGAATCGTATTCAAAGTTCCATAGCCTTGAACCTCATATCCATATTGTAAGATTCCTATTATTGCTTTTAAATTGTGATAACGTAAAAATTCAATAAAAGTCTTGGAAGAATGTTGATCAAGAAATGATTTTGGTGGAGAAGAAGGCATAGGAGAGGCTTCTCCAAAATATTCTAAATGAATAAGAATATATTTTCCAAGTTCTTCAAGTAAATTTGCCTGAGCGTATATATCGTCTAAGCGTCCTGGTGTTAGACCAAGTTCCGCTTCCGCTTTTCGTAACACATATTTGGAATTATCCATAACTAAAGGCGCATTAAAATTTGGAGGTAATTGATCTTTAGTTACGATGCCTCTGTTTACCTGTTCTCCAAATTGTATCTGTTCATTTCCTTGAAGGTATTCACTTAAATCCTTAATCATGGGTTTATATGCCGGGGACATATAACAGGTTCCTAATTCACAATAGGTGGGTTCATGAGGTCCATTTGGAGGATACGGTCCGTCCATTTTAATGGTATGGGTTTTTCCACCATAACGATCCGTAGATTCCAGTAAATCTATATTTGTATAACCCAGTCGTTTTAATTTAACTGCAAATAAGAGCCCGCTGACTCCGGCACCAATAATTGCAATTGGAGCAGATTTGTTTTCCGGTAGCGCCTTTTTTGAATTGGTACCTTCCGCTAAAAGCATATTTTCGTAACCCCAGCAGTCTAATGCAGATTCAAAGCAAGTAGAAGCATGAACATAAAGCGTATTGTGGTAGCCTTGGCGGCTAAGAAATATCCACGGCAGGTTACCTTTTAGATCCGATTGAGAAAAATGGTCAAAATAAGGTGTCGTGACTGATGTTTCGATTTTATATTGGATTCCGTAAGGCCACCAGAATAATGAAGGCAATTCTTTTGCCAAAATTGAAATAAATTGGCCGGGAGTATATGGAGTAGCTGTAGGACCGATTAATTGGTATACTGTAACAAGATTCTCCTTCATTTTATTGGCTGCGTCAAGTCCGAATTTTTTAGCTGATTCATTGCGGTAGCCATAAACGGACCCCTGCATTTTATCTAACAGGTAAGGAGCAAATACGACACCGTGTTTCTGCGGCGGGAGAGATGAGGCAGGCACAGTCACTAATGTTGTATGAAAAGTGAAATTCTGAAGTTTACCAAAAATTCCTAATTCAATATTGTCAAAATTACATTTGCCGACTAAATTTCGGGGGTCACATGCCACCACCATCAGTTCGTAATTTTTGGCCGTCTTAATCCCATTTGCGGTATAATCAATATTTATCGGCGCAATGGCTGTGTTTAAATCAACATTGTTGCTTTTTTCCATAATGAATGTTTTAGATTTTTATTTTCACAATAAATTTCTAGGCTAATTTTCAACTTGAGGTTTCTACTTTTTTGAATACCATGAAGTTATCCGAATTTGTAAAAAAAACAGTATGGTTTTTCTGCGTATTTTGTTAAAATTTGTACGATAGTATGGATTTGCAATTGAAGCGTAATTCAACTATAATTTTGAAAAGCGTTTTACTATTTCTTTTCTTTTGGTTTCAATTAATTCTTCTTCAAAAAGAAATTCTTTAAAAGAATTAATGGCTTGCTCCAAATTTACAATTCCAATCGCTTTGAATTCATCGGTAAAATAATTGGATGTCAGTGTTAAATACCTAATTTTTACGATTTTTTAGTATTAGATATGCTAACGTCCCGCCGGCTTGGCGATCTGTTGTGTAAATTTAGCAAAAAGTTGGCTGAGACAACCGAAATTGGAAAAATAGAGTTTTTTCCAAGTATGCACAAAACCAGCAATGGCGCCAAGCCGCTGTTAGCGGTTCGTTGTTTACTCTCGTGTTGGCTCATAATAAAATACTGTTGCACCTGAGTCCAGTAATTTTGTCTTAGTGAGTTTCAATACTATCCTGTCCTTGATTTGGTCAAATAGTAGCAGTCCTTTCCCTTCGATTACAGGGTGAATACAAATTTGAAATTCGTCAATAAGATTACTGTTTAAAAGTTGAATAATCAAACTCCGACTTCCAATAAGAATGTTCTTCCCTACCTGTTGTTTGAGTTCCAAAATCTCTTCCTCAAGAGGTCTTTTAGCAAGTTCTGCACTGTTCCAGCCTGTGTCTTTTAGTGTGTTGGAAAAAACAATTTTTTGAATTTTATCTATTGAAATTGCGAAGTCGTCCGTTGATTTTTTACCTGAAGGATTTTGCAATAGTGTTTGCCAAAATTGCATGAGTTGGTAGGTTGTCCGTCCATATAAAATAACTCCTGCATTATCTAATAGTTCAGAATAATGTTGATGTAGTTCTTCGTCAGCAATAATTCCTGCCGTATGGTCGCAAACACCGTCAAGTGTCATATTGAATGCTGCAATTACTTTTTTCATATTTTCCATTTTTATGTCAGTATGTTGTCTGTAATTTTGTTTTGTATAGTCGTTCTTTACAATGATCGTTAACGTCCCTAGGCTTTGCGATGTTGCGGATTAAAAAAGCCGAAATTTTAGGTTAAACACTGACTTAAAGATACAAAACAAACTTTAAATTAAGACGAAAAACCGCAATAATGCATAACCTGTGTTAGGATTAGTTATTTAATGATTGTGGTTTAAAACTTACCCATTTTATAGACCAATTTTCCGAATTTTTGCCGGTCGCAAAGAATAAAAAATTGTTATCAGGTGTAACATAAGGATTTCCTTGCCCATTATCATTAATTGCAGTATCAAGTTTTTTGGGATTTATCCACTCTCCATCACCATTGTTAAAGCAAATCATTAAATCTAGTTGATTCCCAATTGAGGCAAAGATCAAATAATCTTCATTAGGAGAAACAAATGGAGTACAAAAATTTGTTTTTGTATCCTTTGATATTTTAAGTTTTTTGGCCATTCCATATTTACCATTCACATGTTTTGAACAATAAATATTCATATCAGTATAATCTAAATTACTGGCATGATAATATATTGTTCCTGATTTTGAGACTGAAGGATGTGATACAAGTTTATCCCTCAAGTTAGGAATATCAACAAAAACTGGTTTAGTCCAGATTCCATTTTTTTGTTCGGACTTCCATATATGCCAAGTCATAGGAACTCCATCATTACTTACAGGTCTTGTTGAACTAAAATATAGTGTTTTTCCATCAGGAGAGAAGCTCATTCCATGTTCGTTATATTGACTATTAATAAATGCTTCTTGTGGTTCTGACCATTTATTTTCTACTTTTTTTATCAATAAAACATCAAAATGCGTATAGGTTTTATCTGAAATTGTAAAATAATACTCTTCTAAGTTAGGAGAGAATATACCTCTGTGTATAATTTTATTGTCTGGAACTAGTTCCTTTTTAAAATTTAATGGTTTAGAATTTGGAATTTTATCCATTAGAAAAATATCTTTACTATACTCTTTGTTGTTTTCATTTTTTTTCTAAAATTTCTGCTAACGTTTCGCCGGCTTCATGAAGTTGGTGAATTTACGCCCAAATCATTCCGTGAAGACTGAGTCAAATATATAAAATTGTCTTTAAATTTAGCCTTAAAACCCCAATTTCATAAAACCGTTGTTAGCAGTAGTTCTTTAATTTATCTTTTTCTATTTTTTAAAATTAACCAACTAAAACTAAGGCATAATGAAAATATCGCGATGATGTTAAAAATAGTCGGTTCAGAATGATAACCAGAATTAGAACTATTCTCATAAAACAATTTATAGAAAATGTTTTCATCATTAAAATCACATATCGGACAGAATAGTTTTTCGCTTATGTAGAAATCTAATATTCCAAATGCGATTAGGAATATAATTGATAAGATAATGAATAATGAAATTCGATTCATTTAGATTTTTGGTTCTAGTCTGGTTGAATTACTGCTAACTTTCTGACGTTTGGCTAGGTTGGGGATTTTTGTTACTAAGCTTGTTTTGTCACGAAGTCAAATATACAAAAAGAACATTCATGTCTTAAACCTCCACTTGCTTAAAACCGCTGTTAACTGTTGTTTTTGTTTTCATTTCCATATTTTAATCTCCACCACAACCACCACAACCTCCGCATCCAGAACATCCACTATTTCCTCCGCAGCCACTATCACCACCACAACCGCTATCAAAACTTGAAGAATAGTCATCAAAACTTGAACCACAACCACTACAACCGCTTCCGCCGTCAATTGAATTGTTTTTATTTATTTCGATTCCTAAATCTTTATCGATTTGTTGTAATAATTCATAATCAACGTTTATAAGTAAAAAAATATTTGCTCCAATTACCTTAATAAGTTCAATTGCTTCTTGATTATCAATATTATTTATACTTGAAAGTTCATTTCCAAGGTTTTGAATTTCTTTTTGAACTTTCTCTTTTAATTCAATTCCAAATTCTGTGAAACTGTAGCCATAAAATATTTTTTGAAAAATGTTTTGAGAAAAACATTTTTTCAATGTTGGAGTTTTTATAATGTCATTTTTTAAATCAGATAAAGTCTTTGATTTTTGATAGCCAATTTTAACCAAATTTCTAAATAATATTTCTATTGAATTATCCATTCCAAAAGTTGAAAGGAATACTCTTTCGTGATTTAATGAATTATAATTGTTATAATTTTGCCCAATCCCAACATATTTGTAAACTCTAACTTCTTCTCTGATGTGTGTCTGACGTTCTATTTCAAAAATTTTCAAAACCTTTTTAAATAATAAATCGATAAAAGTTATTTTTAAAATTTCTTGTTGAGTTACATTTTCTTTAGTTAAAATTAATATTTCTGCTGGAGTAAGTTTTGATAAATAGTTCATTTAAAAAGGTTTTTTAATAATCCAGTTTCTTTTTATGTTTACTCGTTCAAATTCAATTTCTGAAAATCTTATTTCGCTTGTTGGCCAAATATCTTTTGGAGTTTCTGTTTTGAAAGTTGTTAGATATAATTCTTTAGTTTTTTCGTACCAATTTGTGTATTTAGTTTTTTCGGTTTCTCCACCTTTTGTTGGTCCATGATGAATTTTTTTCTTTATTATTTTTTCGCAAAAATCTTCCCAATATGATTGGGTATAAAGTAAATGTAAATGCCAAACTTGGTCAACTTGGTCTGAAGGAGTTAATGGATGATTTGCAATCGTTAATAGAAAAATGAATTTTTTGTATTCTGTTATTGCTCTGATTGAATATTCTATTGTCCAACCATTTTCTCTTGCGAGTCGGTCAGTAAAACTTAATGAAATTTCTGGTTGATCTAATTCAAAATTTTTAATTTCATTCCAAAGTTTCAGTTGCTCGTCATTCATATTTCTCTTTTAATCTTAATATTTGTATGCCTAGCGTAAAAATGACAGTTAACGTCCCGCTGGCTTTGAGTTGGTTGGGACTTTTGTTGCTAAGTTTGTTTTGTCACGAAGTCAAATATACAAAAAAGATCGTTCTATTATAAACCGAACCTCACTTGCTCAAAACCACTCTTATGCACTGTTCATTCTCTTGGATAATATTTAATTTCAAGTATTTCTTTCCATTTCGGGATATGTAATTCTTTTGATTTTTCTTCAATTGTATCCAAACCAATTAAGTTTACCCATTCTTCGACTCTGTTATATAAATCATCAAAATCATCGAAATCTTTAGATTCTAATGTATCATCATTTACGACTCCAATAGCTGGTGCAGAATTTTCTAAAAAATCCCCGTATACTATGATGTAATATTTTGAATATTTGTGTTTGAATAAATCATTTATATTTAAACGAATGAACTCAAGGTATCTTACAATCTTTTCCATATCCCAATTGAGATCATCGTAAAAATGAGGTTCGATTACAAAAGAAGAAAAAGGTTTTTTATCCGACATGTTTTTTTTGAATAGTGCATAACGTCCCACCGGCTTTGTCGCCGTTGCGTAAATTTAGCTAAAACTTTCCAAGTACAAAACCCAGATTGGAAAAAAAGGAGTTTTTGCCAAAGGAAGCCCAAGCCCTGCGATGGCGCCAAACCGCTGTTAGCAGATGTTTATTTATTCAATTAATTTATAAAAATTATATTTTTTTATTAACTCACAGAAAGGTAAATCTAATTTAGTTGCATCTTTAAAATTAATTTTATCATCTAAAAACTCGAAGTTAAATGTGAAATAAAAATTATAATTTATTTCATTAATTCTTATACAAGTAACTCCGCTCTCATCATTAATATATCTCACATAAGTTTTCTGGGTTTTAAATAAGTTTGAAACTTTTTCTTTCCCAAATTTGTTTATTAATGTCACTACTTTCAATGAGTCTGATTTTTGGCAATCACCTCCAAAAGAACAACCTGAAATTAAATCAAGTTGAGTTAAAGCTTTATCGTATAAGCCTTGCTTATTGTATATTTGAGACTTTAAATACTTTACTTCCCATTCAGCTTCTTTCCATGCATTTCCACAAAACCCATAATCTGAGTTTTCTGCATAGCCTAATTGAGTTAAAGATTGTTTAATCTTATTCTCTTTAAAGCATTTTTTCGCTTTTTGGATATTTACAAATCCGTTTTGCGAGTAAATACTTTGTACAATAAAAAGAAGGAAAATAATTAGTTTTAAATTCATATTTAATCAGTAGGTTTTAAATATCTGCTAACGTCCCGCCGGCTTTATGAAGTTAGTGATTTTTGTTCCCAAATCATTCCATTAGAACTGAAGCCAAATATACAAAAAGCTCGTCCCATTATACACAAAACCCCAATTTCATGAAACCGCTGTTAGCAGCTGGTTTAATATTTATTTCAATCTTTTTAATTTTTATTGGATTTTGACTCGTCTTTAATTTTATTTATAATTTCAGATACTTTTTTATTTTCAATTTCATCGCTTATTTTTTTTAGTTTACCACTTAAAGAATAATTTATGTCAAGATATAGTGGTTTAGCAATAAAACTATAAGTGTCATTACCTAGATTTCTGTAGGTTAGTAAATATTGTACGGTATCAACTTTTTCAAGCATTTCATAACTTTGTAATATATATGTTGAATCATTCAATTTTTTATATTTGGTTTTGAATGGGACATTATCCTTAAAATAGCATTCAATTTGGATGTTATCTTTTCGATATAATTTGCCCATTTCTTTACCTTCTGCAAAGAGTTTAAAAGTTCCATTATCTAATGGATTTCTGTCGCTACAAGATACTGAGAGCAAACTAGCTAAAATCAAAAAAAGTGACAATTTTTTTATTTTCATTCTTAATTTTTTTAAAAAAAATATAACCAAATTTAACAATGGAGTTGACGCATCGAATGCCCTTGCTGTTAACGTCCCGCCGGCTTTACGTAGTTGGGGATTTTGTTAGCCAAATTTATAGATTAAAGACTGAACAAACAAATACAAAACCAACACAAAATTAAGCCTAAATCCCCACTTGCTTAAAACCGCTGTTATAGCCAGTTTTTTAGCCTCAACTTACAGCTTTCAATTTTATCTAAAGTATCTTGATGAAATTCTTTTTGAGTTGTTTTTTGAAAATTTAAAAACCAATTCAAAATATTCAAAGCTTTTCCTTTATCGTTATTCATTTCACATAAATCGAAAAGGCTTGGCGCCATAGAATATCTTTTTTCATATTTTATGTAATGATCAACCAATTCGCTATACGTTTTAAAACTATCGAAATAGGGAAGACCGATGTTTACTATATTGTTTTTTAGGGTTTCAATTATTTTAAAATTATCATCTTTAGCCAAATCATAATAACTATCAAAGTAATCTGAAGACCAATCATCAATATATTCTACAGAACCACCTAAGAACCAATCGCGTTTATTTTCTTTGGAAGTTTTTAAATATTTTGGAAGTTCAACAGAATAAATTGACAAAATTGGTTTAAAAGCACAAACGTCATTACCACCATTCCATTTGTTTTTTTGAAAAGAGATTTCATTGACAAATTCTCCATTTGTTTTTTTAAAACACATTTCAGACTTCAAATATGTGAAACCTAATTGTTCAATTTCAGGTAAAATGAATTCAATAAGTAATTTTTCAATCCTTAAACTTGGTTTTAAGTCAGGATGATAAAAATTAGGTTTTATTTTCTTTTTAAAAATATTTAGCATCTGTTTGTTTCAAAATTGGCTATAACGTCCCGCCGACTTAATGAAGTTGGGGAAATTTGCTCCCAAACCTTTCCATTAGGACTGAAGTCAAATATACAAAAAGCGCACCCATTAAACACTAAAACCCCAATTTCATGAAACCGCTGTTGTGCGACGTTTATAATAGTTCAACTTCTCTAATTTTAGAGTAGTCAATATAATCTTTCAATATATCTCCTTTTGGCGAAATCATTAAAGGATTACCCATTTTGTCAATGTCCGTTGTGTATGAGCCAATTACTCCATATTTTTGAGTTACAAAAGCAATAATATCCAATTCCAAACCACCAAAAAAATCAGGTAACTTAACCCATTTTTTAATTCTAAAAACTCCAACTTCTAATTTCTCTTTTGTTATGATTCTTTTTTCGAGGATGCAATCAAATGATTTCATCATTTCATCATTTTTAAATTCAATTTTATTAGTTTCATTTAGTTTTGAATTTAAATCAAACAGAATAAACTCGTTTGATTCAGGTTTAACCAATTTCGCGAAAAACTTATTATCACGAACATAAAATGAAAATTTTGAAATATCCATTAGATTGCCCGAAAAATGGATGTTTTCAGTTAGATAAACACTATTTGACATTGTAGAATCTATTGAAAAAAAAGTATTTCCATTAAATTCAGTGTTTTGGGGATATTTTTCTAAGCATATATTAGAATCTCTACAAGAGGTTAAAGAAACTATTATTAAAAGAATTAGAAAATATTTTTCCATCATATTTTTCGATTAAATGACGCACAACGTCCTGTGGCCTCACGAAGTGGCAGACTTCGGGACTGATTTTGTTTCTGCTAATATAAGATTTTCCAGCGGAAAATCGACAGCCGGTATAAACAGCTCGCCATTTCGTGAAACCAATGTTGTGCGTTCGTTTTATTTAAGTTTTTCTTGTAAAAAAATATAAAAGTATGATTGTTCCAAATATTTTTTACAATCTAGTTTTGAAGAAATTATACTATGAACTAAAATTTCATAGTTCATGTTTCTCAAAATTAACTTTATGCTTGTTTTTTCTTTCTGATTTTTAAACTCTAAATTTTCTATAGCTTTTTTTATTTCTTTGTTGAAAATTTGTAAATCTTCTTTTTCCTTAAAATAGGATATTATTTCTTTAGCTAATTCTTTTTCATAGTTGCTTTCAGAAGTAGTTGCCCAATTTTTATATATGTCTTTATAATCATATTCAAATGCTCTTTTTATTAAAACGTATTGTGCACTATCTTGTTTTTTTAAGTCTTCGTATAGTCTTTTTTTCCAAAATGCTAAATCAACTTTTTGAAATTTAAACCCAGTTAGAGACGTAGTTTCATAAGTTGTTTTGTTATCAGCAATATCCACGTATTTCAATGCTTTATTATAATCTTTCTTATTTGCATAAAAACTAGCCATACTCATTGTTGAATGGTATCTATAGTTTTTATATGGCTCACCTAGTTTAAAATTTTTGTCTTTATCATTCAGTTTTGAATTAATAATTTTATTGTAATATAATTTTGCGTTTTTCTCATCATTTTCTGCAACATAATAAAAAAGTATATTTCTCAAAGTTGTTCCATAAGTTGAGGAAGAATCAGACGTTTTAGTTATTATATCTTTCCATACATTCAAAGCTTGCTTTTTATTTCCTTCGTTGTATAGATTATTTCCTTCGTCTATTTTTTCGTCAAGGTTATTTTGACTAAATAAAATGGTTGATGATAAAGCAAGTATAAGTAATATAATTTTTTTCATATTTTCTTCATTTCTGTTCGGTAAAATAACGCACAACGTCCCGCCGGCTTTGTCTCCGTTGCGTGGGTTAATTACTGTTGATTGCAAATATACAAAGATTTTTCAGCGGAAAATTGCCAAGCCTCTTAAACAGCCAAGCCTAGCAATAGCACAAAACCGCTGTTGTACGTAGTTTTTTATTAGGTTTCTTATTGGTTTTTCTAAATATAAATAGCTCAAAGTCGATGTTACGATTAAAATTAATAATCTTATTATAAATGAACTTGTGAAGTCTAATTCTTTATTTAATTCAAAGTATTTTTCCATCTTATAATCTGAAAATATAACCCAAATAGGTACTTGTAATATGTATATCCCAAAGCTAATTTCACCTAAAAAAACAAACATTCTTTTTGAAAACATTGTAGTAATCTTGTCATTACTCGATGAAATTAAAAGGATTAGAGGTACAAAAATTAAAGCAAATAATCCATTATGAAAATTAAGACCAATTGGAAATCTTAAAAGAAAAATTAGTGAGAGTATGATAACTAGAATAATTGGCAGGTAATTTTTTTGATGATTTTTAAGTTTTTTCAAAAAAAACAAACCTGTTAGATTACCAATCAAGAATTCGTTAAAATGCATTAATGGAAAATAAAACATATCTCTTGTAGTATAATTCGATATTTTTAGAGTTTTATAAACAATTAAATGAAAAATTATTTGACTAATTAACCAAAATAAAATAATCCAAATTGCATTAATTTTTAGTTTTTGTTTGGAATATATTCGATTCATTAAAAATGGAAAAAGAATATAAAAAAACATTTCAACAGATAAAGACCAGCCTGGAAAATTCATCGTGAGTGCTTTTTGAGGAATCCAAGATTGAACCATGAATAGGTTTAGTAGTAAATCTGATATATTGACATTTTTGAAAAGAGTACTACTAAGAATAAGAAGTATAGCTAATAGATATACTGGATATATTCTAGCCAATCTATTTTTAATGTATTCAATAAAATTAATTTTTTCTCGATTTCCATATGCAATAATCATTACAAAACCCGATAATATAAAAAAATAGCTAACGCCAACATTTGCTTGTTGAAAAATAAATGAAATGTATTCGTTGTTAAATAAATAACTTCCTTCTCCATAATGAAAAATTACTATTGAAATAGCGGCAATAAATCTTGTAAATGTTAATTGTTCAATTCTCAAAATCAATTCAATTTTAGTTTTTTCGTAAAATTACGCACAACGTCCCGCCAGCTTTATGAAGTTGCGGTAAATTTAGCCAAAAGTTTGCAAGTACAAAACTTCCCAGAGAAAATTTGGAGAATTTTCCAAACACAAACCAAGCCCCGCAATGTCATAAAACTGCTGTTGTGCGTTCGACTTTTATTAGCAACCGCTTTCTCCAATAAATTTTTTGGTTAACTTTTCTCCGTTTTTATTTTCTATAGTAATTGAACCTTTATTCCACCAAGCTTCGTCTGAATCTTCTTTTGTTTTATCGGCTTCTATTTTAATAGTTACTTTATAATTTTCTGTTTTATAGATACAAGTATAATCCTCGTTTTCAATTGTATTTTGTTTATAGACTCTTTCTGTAATGTTTAGTTTTTCAATTTTGTTGTTAACCGAAACAAAAGCAATGCTGTCAAAATTAGAAACGAAAATATATTTTCGTTTTTCATATTCCTTTTCAGTTTCTGAAAAAATGCATGAACATCCATCAATTTCTTCTGGTATTTTACTAAAGCTACTAAGAGAAAGTTTTATTTCATCGGAATTAACTGTTTCAATTTTATTCTCTACTTCAGGTTTTTTAATATCGCTTGGTTTTTCTTCATTTTTGCAACTTACCAAAGCTAAAAAAATAACACTTAATAATACCGATGTTAATTTGCTCATTTCGTTTTAGTTATATTTTCGTTCAGTTCAGACAAGCTGACGTACAACGTCCCGTCGGCTTGGCGAGGTTTGGGACTAAATTAAGGCTTATTTTTCAGTTGAGCACTAATTTCGCAAATACAAAACCAACTTTAAATTAAGTCTAAAACCAAAATCTTGCCAAACCGCTGTTGTACGCTGTTTTACTGTAATCATATTTTAATATGCGGAGTGCTAAAAGTCTGTATTTGGTTGTAAAATTTTAAGCCTTTAGAAGATCACAGGGCAAACTCATTCGAAGCAAAGAATTAAAGTAACTGTAATCCGTACCAGCCAACCAAGGTAAATACAATACAACGGACTATAACGCCAATACAGCACCAAGTGACCAATTTTTTAATATTTGCGTTTAACCCAATGCCCACAGCTAGGCTTATTGGTGAGCCAACGGACATCGTTCCTAAAAAGCCCAGCCCAATTATGCCGTATTTATTCCAGAGATGAAGTATCATAGGATGTTTTTTTTCAACATTATCTCTAGTAGGCTTGTTTTTGTGAAACAGAGCTCTAATATTATTGCCTAAAAAAGCTGCGACAAAAGTTCCAATTAAACCACCGGTAACGCTTGCAAAAAAAATGATCCATGGCGATAACTTGAAGGCGAATCCGACAGGAATTGCTGCATAAATTTCAAAAGTGGCAAGTCCAGCTACGGTGAGTATTTTTAAAAACATATATTAATAATAAGACCTGATTCTTTCAGGAGGGGCAAAATTAACTAATTAATATTTCCCACAAGGTTTTCGTCGCAAATAAATCGTGAATTAACAATTCTAACTGCGAAGGCATGTGCGTTTTGTTGTAATGGACCGGGTCTTTTTAATAGCGTACAACGTCCTGCCAGCTTTATGGCGGTTGCGTAAATTTATCACAAAAGATTACAAGTGCAAGAAAAAACCTTAGAAAATTCGGAGAATTTTCTAAACACAAACCAAGCCTAGCAATCCCATAAAACCGCTGTTGTATGTCGTTATTTTATTCTTCGTTTAGTTCGGCTAATTGTTCTTTAAGTTGTCCTGATAAGACAAGTCCAATTATAAAACCACTTAATAGCCCTCCAATATGAGCTGCATTGTCAATTCCTCCAGTTAAGCCCATTAATAAATTGAAGCCTATAAAAATTGATGTACTTACTAAAAATGTTTTACTAAAATCTGGCGGAAAAACTTTTAAGAGTAATAAAGCAAGGAAAAATCCATAAAGGCCAAAAATTGCTCCAGACGCACCTACACTTACAGTTGCGTCATGCCACCAAAGACTGGCAATACTTGCTAGGATTCCTGTTGTCAGGTAAATGATAAGATATTTAGTTTTCCCTAAAACTGGTTCAAGAAAGATTCCGACAAACAAAAGACCATACATGTTTGCAAGTAAATGCATTAATCCTCCGTGTAGAAATACACTCGTTAGAAGTCGCCACCATTGGCTATCAATGGTATATGGTCTGAAATTTGCTCCCCAATTTAATAGATCATTTCCTCTAAAAGAAATAAAACCAAATCCAGACAAAGCCATAATTAGAAAAACTAAAACATTAATGTTTATTAGAATTGGCGTTATATAAAAGCCTTCTTTTGGAATGAAGAAATCAAGAATTTCTTTTAAATCGTTATCTTTTATAGACTTTCCACTCTTGAATTTTTTCAAATTTGCTTCATGAAGTTTGGAAAAAAGTAAAAAGATAAACCACACCAATAATCCAATACCTAAAGAACGAAAAATCCAACTTAATTTGTCTCCGTTTCTATTTTGAAATGGTTCATTGTAGGCTTCAAAAACTATTGGTTTTTTAAAATCAAAAAAAGTATTTTCATCGATTGCATCAATATAATTATCTAAATCATCGGTGTTTCCTTGTAATTCTAAATATGTAAACTTATTGAAATCTGTTTTTGAAAATTCTTGTTCAACAGTTCTTGCAAATTTTTTATACTTAATATTTTTTTCCTCCTCTGAAAGACGATTACTAATTCTCTCATTATATCTTTTACCTAGCCAGTATTCGCATTCTGTTTTAGAAGTATCTTTTACAGTTTCTAAAATTGGCATTGTAACATAAATGAGCATATTAAAATCTTCATTATGTTTTCCAGTTACTGAAGCGGTCTTAATAATTCCAATGTTTTGTTTATCTATATATACTTTTTTTAAAGTGTAATATTTAGTTTTTTCAGATTTTTCAATTTGTGAAATATTTTCAATTGAGGTTAATTTACCTGAAGCTGTTACTAAGTATTCTTGTGCAATAATTGTGGGCATTGCAATTGTCAATGAAGCTAAAAATTGAAAGACAAAAGAAGTGTTTTCATTTTTGAATTTTAAAAGTTTTACTCTAGGTCTTAACCAAATTAGAATTGGTATCCAAGGAAGTCCAAAAGGGAGCCAAAATTTCACAATATCTTCTTTTAGAGAGAACAAATTAGTTTTTATAAAAAAAAACCAATGCAAAAAAGTGTATGCTACAATAAAGCAAATAGTAATTATTAAAAATGGTAAATAAATTAATCTAATTTTTTCTAATTGTTCTTTCATAGATTTTCCTTGGCTTCGGTTTTATAATGGCATACAACGTCCCGTCGGCTTTATGAAGTTGGGGAAATTTATTCCCGAACCATTCCATTAGGACTGAAGCCAAATATACAAA
>JASLID010000046.1 GCA_030153045.1 Flavobacterium sp. | reverse complement strand
AAGCCAAATATACAAAAAGCTCGTCCCATTAAACACTAAAACCCCAATTTCATAAAACCGCTGTTGTGCGACGTTTTAATTAATATTTAAATTCGGATGTTTTGTTTTTTATAAACCAGTTTATATACTTCAATTTAATATTATTCAAATCGACTACTTTACTTATTTCGCAACTTTTAGGTAATATTTTCTGAATGATTAGATTTACATTTAAATTGATGATTTGTTTTACTTGGTTATCTTTAATGTTAGTATTGTCGATAGATATTGGTTGTCCACAATTGTCAAAATAATGATTGCTATAAATCATAGTTTTCTCTTTTGAAAATGTTGCTATTCCTAAACTATTCCATGCATCCATTGTTAATTCAAAATTTTCAATGTTAGGTTTGTCAATGGTTATAAATTCATCAAAATATTTATATTTCTGAATCTGCGAATACTTTTTTTTAGTATCCTCTTTTTCATCATAATCGTTTTTGAAGTAATTTTTATGGTAACATTTTTTTGCGATTTCTAAAATTTCGGTTTGTGTTGGTTTTGTGAAATTTTGTATTAAGAATTCTCCAGTATAGTTATCTCTGTTAGTGTTTAATTCTCTTAATAAATTTTGAATTTCATTTTTCGTAATTATGGGATATTTTTCAATTTTAATTACAACTGTATCTTTGGTAACTTTTTTGTTTTTTACAACATCATTAACTCTTAGATGATTTATAAATTTAAACTCTCCATTTTCTTTTTTTATTAATTCAAATATTTCGTTTCTTGAATAAATGCCATTATTTCCCCAAGACGAACCTCCAACTGAATAAGAAAACTTTATTTTATCTATGTCTTCATAATTTTGCGCTAAAGAAAACTGTCCGCAAACTATTAATATTAAGTATAGTATTTTATTCATTTCGGGTTTTAAGTTTCTTTCTCGTTTCGTTCGACAAAAATGTCGCACAACGTCCCGCCGGCTTTGAGCAGGTGGGGACAAATTTAGCCAAAAGATTGCAAAGTAGGCGAGAAGTTTAAAAAGAAACAACTCTTCCCGATACACACTAAACCCCCACTTGCTCAAAACCGCTGTTAGCAGATGTTATAACCGTTTATAAATTGTATCTTCAACTTTTAAATTTAGGGTAAATTTTCTCCATTTTTCTGATATTTTTTCTCTGTCTCCGAAGCCTAATTTGGTAATTTGTTTTCCAAGTAATTTTAAATCATCAACTTCATGAACTAACAGTTCTATAATGGTTTTAGATACTAAACATTCAAGATAATATAGATAGTTACTGACTAATTCTTCGTCGAATTTTTCACCATGTACAATTTTACTTCGAAGATCATATAACTTGCTCATATTGTCGAAGATAATCTCGCTCGATTCTTCATCAAATCCACAAATTATCGCTACGGTTCTTCTAATTCGGTACATTAATTCTTGATTGCCTTGTATTAATCCTTCTAGACTAATACAGAACGCAACATAAGAAAAATGAAATAGGTTGGATTCGAAAGCGTTTATATAATATACTATTGGAAATTGCAAAATTTTTCGTTCCAAGTGCCTTCCAAAATATTTTGCGATGAATGAATTAATATCTTCTATGTCATCTTCGTCAAAATATAGATATTCGGCTCGGTCATATTTTATATCAGCTTCATAACTATCTAAGTAACGAGTAAATTTTTCTTCAGCTTGATAACTTAAGACAAATTCGACCGACAAGATGCTTGGAAATAGCAGTAATAGGAAACTATATACATCATCAACTTTTTTAGTTGCAGGTTGAGAAATATCTTCCCACATTATTGCATATCGTTCCTGCTTCATGTACTGATACTCAGTTTTAAACTTCAAAAGCAATTCCTCAGCAGTACCAGTTTTATTGCAGAATTCTTCAAATTCTTCTGATAAGACATTTAGGATTCGATAACCATCGAACTTCAATGTTGTCAAATCGCTATCCGAATTAGTTACTATTAGTACGGTGTAGTTTCTCATAATATCTGCTAACGTCCCGCCGGCTTTGAGCAGGTGGGATTGTGATTAGCCAAATGTATAGATTAAAGACTGAACAAGCAAATACAAAACCAACACTAAATTAAGCCTAAACCCCCACTTGCTCAAAACCGCTGTTAGCGGCTGGTTTGTTTTTGTCAAGATACTTTTCCATTATAATCTCCAGTGTCAATCTGTAGAAATAGCCTAATACAATAACCGCATATAGCCATTAAGTACAAAAGTATTCTCTGGTCTGTTATTGGATTTAAAAAAGAGACTGAATGGTATAATTTGTCGTCAAAAAATACCATGCCGAATAAGTTTTTTTGTTTGTCTTTAGATGTCTTTCCTTCAATTGATATCAGAATGTTATTGTTCTTATCTGTTATGTCAAATCTTTGTTTTAAGTCCTCTCTTTTAAAGAAAAATTTTTCATCTTCAATTTCAATATTTGCAACTCGTCCAAATAAGTTTTGTGTAGCAATGTTTACGTGACCAATTTGCGAGTTGTTTAAGGTTAACGAAATTCCCTTATTGCTGTCGAGGATAGAAAAAACATTTCCGTTTATTGTTGTCGTCCCTGAAATATAATTTGAAAATAGACTGTTCGGCTTACAATTTAGTTTACTCAATAGGTTTGAAATATTGTCATATACTTCGACATTCCACCTGTTGTATCTTACTATTATCTCAAAGTCTTTGTCTGCCATTACCTAATTTTGTTGTCAATTGTTGCGGTGTGTTAAACTTGCCGCTAACGTCCCGCCGGCTTTATGAAGTTGGGGAGATTTATCCCCAAACCATCCCTTCAAGACTGAAGCCAAATATACAAAAAGCTCGTTCCATTAAACACTAAAACCCCAATTTCATAAAACCGCTGTTAGCAGCCGTTATTGTCATTCTATTGTTAATGGCTTTGATTCTAATTTATAATAATTGAATATCTCGCTAATTTCTTTTTCAGTCAATATTTTGCATTCTGTTTCTATCTTCGCTTCTTTTTCATCCATCATAGAACGCATTAATATTAATTTGAAAACTTCGGTTTTTTTATCCAATTTAATTTCTGGTTGTTTTGAAATGAATTTTTCATAAGCTGACAACATATTTAACCAAATATTGATTTCATTATCCGGATTTCTATCTCGTTTAAAATTTGTGATTGTTTCCTCTAACGATATTGAATAAACATCGGCAAAAGCTGAGTGGATTTTTTTTATTTTTTCAGTTTGCTCGGCACTTAATTCTTCATGAACTATTGGTCTTGGTGTTAATTCATTTGGGTTTAATGTCTCGACACTCTCATTTTTTTGTCCTTGAATATAAAAGTAAAAAATAGTAGCCAAGATTATAATTGAAACAGTAAAAATAATTATATAGTTTAGATTGATTTTCATAATTTGTATTTGCTGGCGTTTTGTTTTCGGTCGTTTTGGTATAATGGCTGCTAACGTCCCGTGGCTTTGCGAAGTTTGGGGATTGGTTTTCCCAAAAGTATCAATTTAGGATAAGTTTACAAATACAAAACCAACATTAAATTTAGCCTTAAAGCCCAAATTTCGCAAAACCACTGTTAGCAGCCGTTATTCTAACTAACCCAAAGTGGAATTTCTTTATATAGTCTCCATGAATTATACTCTTTAACATAAATGAATATAATACCACCCCCACATAAAGGGCCACAATAAAGTTCTTGATATATAATGGCTCTTAGCTTAGTTTTGTTAAAAATTGGATTTGATAGTTTGTAAAAATTGCTTTTCGGATTCTTTTTTATTTTACCTGTTTTGGATTTAAAATTCCAGATGTAATATGGTTCATTATCAAACTGGTTTTTCATATAGTTTAAATCTTCTTTGTCAAACATTTGAGTGAATTTTTCTTTTTGATCGGAATAGATATTTTTATCAGCATCAATAATGTCAGCCAATTGTTTGTCAAAATTTTTATATCCAGTCCAACTAAACACACTTAATTGTGCTTCTTTCCAGAGTATTGATTTATCAGCAATTTTTTTTGTAGAGTTGCTAAAATCAATATGTGTACGCATTAAATTTAAAACCAATGTGTCGTTAACAGTCTCATAATTTTGCGAATAAGTGCATAAACTCATAAGCAAAATAATAATTATCGTTGTTGTTTTTCTCATTCGTTCAATATAATGGCTGCTAACGTCCCGCCGGCTTTATGAAGTTGGGGAAATTTATTCCCGAACCATTCCATTAGGACTGAAGCCAAATATACAAA
>JASLID010000131.1 GCA_030153045.1 Flavobacterium sp. | reverse complement strand
CAATACAAATCTGACTATCCGCGCAAGCGTCCACGACAATTCCGCCACTGGTGTAATTGTTTACCAGGAAACACATGCTGTAACAACGAACCAATTCGGTTTAGTAAATCTTGAAATCGGAAATGGCACAGCAGTAAGCGGAATTTTTTCTGCCATTGCATGGGGCGCCGGAAGCAAGTGGATGGAAATTGAAGCAGACTTCGGAAGCGGATACGTTGCAATGGGAGTTTCCGAATTGCTGAGCGTTCCTTATGCGCTTTACTCCGGTAACGGAACAGCAGGTCCGGCGGGTCCCGCAGGCCCTGCAGGACCAACCGGTACAGCAGGTGCAAACGGTCTTAATGGTGCGGTTGGGCCAACGGGTCCTGCCGGTGCAAATGGATCAAATGGAACAAACGGTCTTAATGGTGCACCAGGCGCGACCGGAGCAGATGGTTTGGATGGTGCAGTTGGTCCAACGGGTCCTGCCGGTGCAAATGGAACAAACGGTCTTAATGGTGCAACAGGCACGACCGGAGCAAATGGTCTTGACGGAGCTGTCGGTCCAACAGGTCCTGCAGGCGCAAACGGAACGAATGGTACCAATGGTCTGAACGGAACAAATGGCCTTGACGGCGCAGCTGGTCCTGCCGGCCCTGCCGGTGCAAACGGTCTTGACGGCGCTGTTGGTCCAACGGGTCCTGCAGGTGCTAACGGAACGAATGGCACCAATGGTCTGAACGGAACAAATGGTCTTGATGGCGCTGCCGGCCCTGCCGGTCCAACTGGCCCTGCCGGTGCAAATGGCTTGAATGGCGCTGTTGGCCCAACGGGTCCTGCAGGTGCTAACGGAACGAATGGCACCAATGGTCTGAACGGAACAAACGGTCTTGACGGTGCAAACGGTCCTGCTGGCCCTGCCGGTGCAAACGGTCTTGACGGTGCAAACGGTCTCGACGGCGCTACCGGCCCTGCAGGTGCAAATGGTCTTGATGGCGCTGTTGGCCCAACGGGTCCTGCAGGCGCTGATGGAATGACTGGCGCTACAGGTCCGCAAGGCCCGCAAGGATCAGGCAGAGTGATTGGATTCGGATATGTTTACAATGTCCTTCCACAGACAGTGGCCATTGAAGATGCCATTGTTTTTGACAGCAATGGTCCTATGCTCGATATGACGCATACACCCGGAACTTCTGCCATTACAGTTGATTTTGCAGGAACTTATTCCATCGCTTTTTCAATATCGGCTACTGAAGCCAACCAGTTTGCACTATTCGTAAATGGCGTTCCTGAGCCTTCAACACTTGTTGGTTCCGCATCAGGTCTTCAACAGACAAACGGACAATTTATTCTGGTTTTAGCAGCCGGCGATGTCCTTACAATTGTCAATCATTCATCTGCAACTGCTGTTGGTCTTGGAACAGCTGTTGGCGGAACACAATCGAATGTAAATGCCACTATTCATATTATGAGAATCCAATAAATCGTTTGTCCTCCTGAATTCCGGATAGCAAAACGTAGTTAATTTCCCGACGGCCATAGGTTCACGCTCTTGTGAATTTATGGCCGTCTTTTTTAGCCGGAAAATTGCCCGAAGGCTTTGTGGGCGGGGCTTGCGGCGACCTTTGGGGTTCTTCCCCGCCCTCTTTTCCCGAAAAAAGTTGACCTTTATTAAAATATTCCATCCGCGACCGCGACCTCACTCTATAAACATGAAGGAAGTGGTACACAATCAGACACTAATGGCCGCAGAACAAAACCGGTTTCTTACTGAGACAGTCAATAAGGAGAGACGCCGGTTGTTCGAGTTCATCCGCAAGCGGGTTCCGGAAACGGAAGACGCGGAAGATATCCTGCAGGATGTTTTTATCGAGCTCACCGAAAATTTGCGGGTGGACAATGTGATCGAGCGGGTGTCGGGTTGGATGTACCGCGTGGCACGCAACAAAATCGCAGATCTTTTCAGGAAGCGCCGCACCGAATCGCTCGAGGCGCGTTATGAAAGGGTGAACGATGATGGCGATGAAGGATTGGGATTGAATGATCTGCTGCCGGACGCGTCGGCAGGACCAGAAGCCCAATACGCCCGCCGCGTGATCATGAGCGAATTGATGCTGGCTCTCGACGAACTGCCTGAAGAACAAAGCTGGGTGTTCATTCAAAATGAAATTGAAGAACGCTCCTTCAAGGAGCTGGCCGAAGAATCAGGAGTGCCTGTCAATACGCTTCTTTCAAGAAAACGATATGCAGTTCTTTATTTGCGTGACAGGCTGAAGGAATTGTATGATGACATAAATAGTTGATGAAAAGGTTGGTGGTTGGTGGTAAAAAATAGTTGGTGGTAAAATAAAGGACCACCAACCTCACGACCACCAACTACCAACCTTACCAAAGAAATAAATATTAACCCGATAAAAAACTTACAACAATGTGGATACTTAAAAACATACTTAAAGGAATTTGCTTCGCGATCATCATTGCGCTTGCCATCTTCGGCTTCAGCTACATCACGATGGAGCTCTGGAACTGGCTCATGCCTGATATCTTCGGACTGAAAATGATCACCTACTGGCAGGCTTTAGGATTGCTGATCCTCGGAAAGATCCTCTTCAGCGGATTCGGCGGCAAAGGCGGAAGACATCACCGGTGCGGACATCACCGCGGCTGGAACGGTCATCACCGTGGTGGAATGTGGCGCAAACGCTGGGAAGAAAAAATGGCGAACATGACGCCCGAGGAAAGAGAAAAGTTCAAACGCGGCTGGGGAAATTGCGGATGGAACGATGATTATTGCTCGGATGAGAAAGCTTCTGACACGAAGATCGAAGAATCGAAATAATTCGAAATTCGAAGATCAGGAATTCAAGATCGAGTTCAGTGGGTTGACAAATGCAGACGTCTCCGGAGGTGGTTCCGGGGACGTTTTTTTTGTGCGCATAAAGGAATAAGTCGTGGAT
>JASLID010000003.1 GCA_030153045.1 Flavobacterium sp. | reverse complement strand
TGTTGCTTTACGAAAAGTATAGTGTTGTCTATTAATGTCATGTTATTTTAGTTAAAAAAATCCTTTCGGTTAGGAAAGGATTCGTTAATTTATCTTGTGGCAGGTTCTACCCATTTAAATATCTGTGATTCAGCCGGAATGATTAATCTTTCTGAAATTTTTGCCATTCTTGCTGGCAATTTCATCAAATAATCACGTGCTTTTTCGGCTTCATCAGTTAAACCTGAAATTTTATCAATTTCCCATTTATCAATTAATTTCTGCATGATGTCTACATAATCACTGGCAGTATACACACCAATTCTTTGTGCCGAATCTGAAAAATGTTCGAAAGCCGAACTTATTTTTTCGCCCGATTCTCTCAAGAATTGAGCTGGCATCACGATTTTTTGTTTCATCATATATTGGAAAGCCAACATCATTTCACTTGGATCTACTTGGAAAATACGATTCACAAATTCTGAATAGGCATGATGATGACGCATTTCGTCTCCAGCAATCATTTTACAGATCTTAGATAGTTTGTTGTCACCATAACTTTTGGCCAATTGTGCTACACGGTTGTGTGAAACGTAAGTGGCTAATTCTTGAAAAGAAGTATACACGAAGTTTTTATACGGATCTCTTCCAGTACCAATATCAAATCCATCACTGATTAAATGTTGTGTCGTCATCTCGATCTCGCGCATGTTAACACGACCCGATAAATATAAATATTTATTTAATAAATCTCCGTGACGGTTTTCTTCACCTGTCCAATGACGAATCCATTTAGACCAACCGTTAGCTTCAACCTGACCTACACCATCTACATCCATCAACCAAGATTCGTAAGTTGGTAAAGCTTCTTCGGTAATGGTATCACCTACTAAAGTTACCCAAAAATCATAAGGTAAATCTTTGGCTATTTCGCGTAATTCTTTTACTTCTTCAAAGAAATTTTCATTCTGAGAATTGGGTAAAAAATCTGTTGGTTGCCAAATTTTCTCTACCGGAATCAGATACTGATCGACAAAAGAGTCAATGTTTTTTTCTAAAAATTGCATCACTTCTAGACGCATGTTTTTTATTGACATGTTTTTAAATTTAAATTTTTATAGATTGAACCACGGCGTTTTCTGTTTTGGTCATTAATTCTTCAAATGAATAATCCTTTACAGCCATAGGTTCGTGAATTATAAATTGTAATTTATTTCCCAATCCCATCGGAAATGTTCCATACCGAACCATTTTCCAAGAATTGTTAATCGTAATTGGAACTATATAAGCCGATGGTGCATTTTTGCAAAGCATTTTAATACCATTCTCCGAAAACTTCCTTGGTACCCCATTTTTACTTCGGGTTCCTTCTGGAAATATCACTGCTGAACGTTTGTGTTTTTCGATGTATTTAGATAACCCAAGTATGGTAGGAATGGCTTGTTTAGGGTCTTTCCTGTCAATAAGAACGGAACCGCCATGGCGTAAATTGTACGATACGCTTGGAATTCCTTTCCCTAATTCTTTTTTACTGACAAATTTAGGATGACTACGACGCAAATACCAAATGATTCCAATAATATCAAACAAACTTTGGTGGTTGGCTACAAAAATAATAGGAACGTTTTCAGGAATTCTTTCTTTATGCTCAAAAGTATAGGTAGTTCCTAAAATATTGGTGCATTTTGTTAAACAAAAATTCAAATAATCGACACTTTTTTTGTGTGCTTGGTACCCAAATACATTAAAACAAATCCACTGAATTGGGTGGAAAACAAACAAACATACTATAAATGCGAAATAGTATACAAACGATATGGGATAAGAAATAATTTTTTGCATTTATTCCAAAATTTGCTCAAAGATAAGCCTTTAAATAAAAAAAACCACGTTTTTACAACGTGGTTTGAATTTGTTAAGTCTTATTAGCAAAACTCGTTGTAAGCATCTTTTAGGTTTTCAGCAATTAATTCTGCAGGACGACCTTCAATGTGGTGACGCTCTAACATATGAACCAACTCTCCATTTTTGAACAAAGCCATACTTGGCGATGATGGAGGAAAAGGAAACATGTGTTGTCTAGCTGCATCAACAGCATCTTTATCGACACCAGCAAAAACAGTAATTAAATGATCTGGTTTTTTGCTGTTTTCTAAACTCATTTTAGCGCCTGGGCGAGCATTTCTGGCCGCACAACCACATACCGAATTTACGACCACTAAAGTTGTTCCTTCTTGTGCTATTGCTTTTTCAACTGCTTCAGCATTATATAAATCTTGAAACCCCGCATCTGATAATTCAGCACGCATTGGTTTTACCATTTCTTCTGGATACATAGTTTTATTATTTATTGAAGCACAAAGTTACAAAGTAAATATTTAGCTGCATAATTGTTAATTGTATTTTAACAGTGAACATTTAAAATGGTTCGTTCACAAATAGTTATATTAAAAAACTCCCTCAAGGAGAAGGAGTTTTGGTGTATTTTTTAATCAGGTCAAACATAGGGCAACGCTTGCAGCGTTTGTCTTCACTTTTCATATATTTTTCACAACACTTCGACTTGCAGTCTTTTGCAATTTTAAGCATCTTGTGAAGTACTTTGTCGTGCTTGTCTTTTGATTTATGTTTCTCTTTTTTACTCAAAACATATTCAATTAATTTTATTTTTTGTTGCCAGCTGCCGCAGCGCTAGTTACGGCAAGTTGTTGAATATCGCGATCAAATAGGTATAAACCGCCTTTGTCATCGCCAATTAAGTTTATTTTGTCTAATATGGTTTTCGCTTGTGCTTCTTCTTCTATTTGTTCAGAAACATACCATTGTAGGAAATTATGTGTGGCGTAGTCTTTTTCAGCCAAAGTAATATGAACTAATTCGTTAATACTTGCCGAAACAAACAATTCATGCTTGTATAAATTCTCAAACATTTCTTTGAAGGTTTTGTATCTCGTAGCTGGTGCTTTAATATCAGTAATGATGGCGTGACCTCCTCGTTCATTTACATATTTGACTAGTTTCAACATGTGTGTTCTTTCTTCATCCGATTGGTTGTACATAAACTGTGCTACACCTTCAAGACCATGAACTTCTGCCCAACAAGCCATAGCCAAATAAATCTGGGAAGATTCTGCTTCAATACGAATTTGACCATTCAGTATTGTTTCGATTTTTTCTAAAAGCATATCGTTTTTATTGTAAAGTTAAGAAATTAAACCGTTTCTTTTATCTTACAAAACACAACTTTTGGAATAAATCAACCCATTAATTCCTGAAAAAAAGTATAAAATTGACCTACGTGAAATCCGTCAACCAATCCATGATGTACATGTATAGACATTGCCATTGTTTTTTTGCCGTTTTCTTCCATCATTTTTCCGAAAGAAATTTTGGGGCAACTATCAGGATAAGTAAAACCTCGAGCATGGGATACAGAAGTGAAATTCATCCATGGTATGGTTGAAAAATGAATGAGGTTAGGGTCGTTAAATTCTCTGGTAAAAAGGCCTGAAGTATTTTGAATACGACTAATTTCTTTTACTGTGTTTTTAGCAAAAATGTCTAAATCGGGAGAATATTCAATTAATGAAAATCCGAAAGTATTGTCTTCGCGCATAATGGTAGATGAGACGTCAATTCGGTCATAAATAAAAACTTCATCATCAATAATTCGATATCGGAAGTTTTCAACCGAATTAACCGCTACCAAGGTTTTATGCAAATAATAGCTAAAAAAGGAAACGCCTAATTCTTTCGATTTTTCGTAGGCTTTGGTACAATCGACAGTTACGGTGATGCCAAAAAAAGGTTCTTCCATTTGTTTAAAAAAGAGGAAGTGCTCTTTTCGGTTCCAAGTTTCTATGTTTAATTTTTCTCTCACTATAGAAGAAGGGGTAAAACTTCGGTTATACTTTTTAAAGCTCTAAAATTTTCATGTTCTACTTTATGGTCAATTTTTTCATGTGCCCAAGTGGTATGAAATGGAATATGAACGGCATATCCGCCAACACCTAAAACCGGTAAAACATCAGATTTTAAAGAATTTCCAATCATAAAAAACTCAGAAGCCTGAATGTCAAGTCGTTTGATGAGTTTTTCATAATCCAGTTCCTGTTTGTCTGACATGACTTCAATGTGGTGAAAGTATGGACCTAAACCCGAACGGTGCAATTTGCTTTGCTGGTCTTTTAAATCGCCTTTTGTGGCAACAACCAATTTGTATTTTCCATGGAGAGCTGCTAGTGTTTCTTCAACACCGTCCAATAATTCGATAGGCTTTTCTAACAACTCTTTTCCGTATTGAATGATCTTTTCGATGATTTCGATGGAAATTGTATTGTCGGAAATTTTCATTGCTGCTTCAATCATGGAAAGAATATAGCCTTTGATGCCATAGCCATATAAAGGCAAATTCTCAATTTCTACTCGGAATAATTCTTGGGACAATCCTTGATGAGACAAATAATCTTCCATCAAAGTACAGAATTTTTTTTCGGTTTCTTCGAAATACGGTTCGTTTACGAAGAGTGTATCATCAGCATCGAAGGCAATTACTTTTAGTTCCATATCCATTATGTTTTTTGCGACAATTCGAGTAGTTACGAACTGACGAAGCAATTTACGAATTTACGGCTAATTTCTTATCCAATTGTTGCGCCATTCTCCACACCATCATTATCTGGATTTACAAAAACTAGTTTTCCTTCAGCATTATTAGTTAACAACAACATGCCTTGACTTTCTACACCGCGTAAGGCTCTTGGCGCTAAGTTTGCTAGTACGGTAACGCGTTTTCCAATCACTTCTTCGGGAGTAAAATGCTCAGCAATTCCTGAAACGATGGTACGCACATCGAGACCAGTATCTACTTTTAAAACCAGTAATTTATCTGCTTTTGGCATTTTTTCGGCTTCAATAATCGTTCCTACACGTAAATCTATTTTGGCAAAATCTTCGAAAGTAGAAGTTGGTTTTTGATCCATGATTTTATTTTTTTGTTCCGCAATTTCAGCTAGGTTATTGGCTTTTGTTGCTTCTAATTTGTCAATTTGTTTTTGAATTTCGGCATCTTCTATTTGAGCGAAAAGTATTTCGGCATCGCCAATTTGATGTCCTGCTGGCAATAAATCGGAGGTTTCAGTTAAGGTATTCCAATTGATTTTACCCACGTTAAGGATTTTAGCTAATTTATTCGCTGTAAACGGTAAAAACGGTTCGCCTAAAACTCTTAATGCAGTTGCAATTTGCAAAGCAATATACATTTGTGTTTGTACACGATCCGGGTCGGTTTTAACCATTTTCCAAGGCTCTTCATCGGCTAAGTATTTATTTCCTAAACGGGCTACATTCATTAGCTCGCCTAGAGCTTCTCTGAAACGGTATCTTTCCACCGAGCTGGCAATTACAGCCGGGTATGCTTTTAATTCGTTTAAAGTTTGCATGTCTACTTCTGAAAATTCATTCGGAGCAGGAACAATTCCGTTGTAATATTTGTTGGTTAAAACCACCACTCGATTGATGAAATTACCAAAAATAGCCGCTAATTCATTGTTATTTCTCGCTTGAAAATCTTTCCAAGTAAAATCATTGTCTTTGGTTTCCGGTGAATTTGATGTTAAGGCATAACGCAAGACATCTTGTTTTTCAGGGAAATCTAACAAATATTCGTGTAACCAAACCGCCCAGTTTTTAGAAGTAGATAATTTATTTCCTTCCAAATTCAAAAATTCATTAGCAGGAACATTGTCCGGTAAAATATAACTTCCTTCCGCTTTTAGCATCGCAGGAAAAATAATACAGTGAAAAACAATATTGTCTTTCCCTATAAAATGAACCAGTTTGGTGTCGTCTTTTTTCCAATAGTCTTCCCAATTTTTTCCTTCGCGAGCCGCCCATTCTTTGGTTGCCGATATGTAACCAATTGGTGCATCAAACCAAACGTATAGTTTTTTTCCTTCGGCACCTTCAACAGGAACGTCAATTCCCCAATCTAAATCACGTGTTACCGCACGAGGCTTCAATCCGTCGTCTAACCATGATTTTACTTGACCTAAAACATTTGTTTTCCAGTCTTTGGCATGACCTACTAAAATCCATTCTTTCAAGAAATCTTGGTATCTGTCTAAAGGCAAAAACCAGTGTTTTGTTTCTTTTAAAATGGGTGTTTCGCCAGTAATGGTCGATTTTGGGTTGATTAAGTCAGTCGCGTTTAATGTCGACCCACATTTTTCGCATTGGTCGCCGTATGCTTCTTCGTTAGCACATTTCGGGCAAGTTCCAGTTACAAAACGATCGGCTAAAAACTGATCTGCTTTAGCATCGTATAATTGTTCGGTTACTTCTTCGATAAAATCACCTTTGTCGTATAATTTCTTAAAGAATTCCGAAGCGGTATCGTGATGAATTTTCGCTGAAGTTCTCGAATAATTATCAAAAGAAATTCCAAAATCTATAAACGATTGACGAATAATACCATCGTATTTATCAATTACTTCCTGAGGCGTAATCCCTTCTTTTTTGGCTTTCATTGAAATGGCTACGCCATGCTCGTCGCTCCCGCACATAAACGCTACATCTTTTCCTTGCAAACGCAAGAAACGGGCATAAATATCTGAAGGAACATAAACACCCGCCAAATGCCCTATGTGAATTGGGCCATTGGTGTAAGGTAAAGCAGCAGTAATCGTATATCTTTTTGGATCTTGTAACATAATTGGAATAAATTGACTGCAAAAATAAGCAATAGAATTTTTATTTGGAGCTATTCCCGCTATCCGTTACAATCTTTTTTTCGGCGAAAAGCCTCAAAAAAGGATTTTCACTGCTATCGAGGCTAGAAAATCTACGTAAATCGGTAAAATCTGTGTGCCTATGAAATATAACTTTAATACATTTGTTATTATCGAATTCCAATTTCAAATGAAAAAACAGATTAGTATTTTATTATTACTATTTATATTTTCGAATATCCAAGCACAAAAAATTATGATTACACCTCCAAGTCTTAAAAAAGGGGATACAGTGGCCATTGTATCTACAGCTCGAAAAAATATTGACGACAATTTAAAACCAGCCATCGATTTGTTAAAAAGTTGGGGATTAGAAGTTAAAATAGGAAGTACCATAGGTTTAGATTTAAACCAATTAGCTGGAACCGATGAACAGCGTGCCCAAGATTTTCAAGAACAA
This sequence comes from Flavobacterium sp., assembly GCA_030153045.1. Classification (GTDB taxonomy): domain Bacteria; phylum Bacteroidota; class Bacteroidia; order Flavobacteriales; family Flavobacteriaceae; genus Flavobacterium. The sequence goes on along the minus strand of JASLID010000003.1, from coordinate 3,205 downwards.
TTGGACAACCCAAACATTAAAATGATTTGGTGTGTTCGTGGAGGATATGGTACCGTTCGTATGATTGATTTGCTGGATTTTACCAAATTCAAACAAAGCCCAAAATGGATTGTAGGTTTTAGCGACGTAACCGTTCTACATAGTCACTTGAATACTATGGGGTATAAATCCATTCACGGGATTATGCCCATTAGCGCTGCGAAAGCTTCTAAACCAGCAAAAGAAAGCTTGAGAGTGGCTTTGTTTGGCGATGAGCGTTTAGAGTATGATATTTTACCACATCAAATGAACCGTTTCGGGAAAGCTTCCGGAGAATTAGTGGGTGGAAATTTGTCTATTTTATACAGTTTATTTGGTTCACCATCAGCGATAGATTGTCATGATAAAATTCTTTTTATGGAAGATCTGGATGAATATCTGTATCATATAGATAGAATGATGATGAATTTAAAACGCAACGGTTGCCTGGAAAGCATCAAAGGAATTATTGTGGGTTCGATGACTAAAATGAAAGACAACGACATTCCTTGGGGTAAAGATGCCTTACAAATCATTGAAGATGTAACTAAAAAGTATAATATTCCTATTATCTATAATTTTCCCGCAGGACACATTCAAGACAATCGCGCTTTGATTTTTGGGTCAAAAGTTGAAATCGATGTAAACGCTGAGTGTAGTAAAGTGTTTTTTGAAAGAAAATAAACCCAAAGTTGTCATTCCGACGAAGGAGGAATCTCATCAAAACGGAAATGTTATGTGATTGCTTCGCCAGTTCGCTAGCGCTCGGTTTCTCCTTCGTCGGAATGACAAAAAAAACGAAAGAAATGGCACAACACAATGATTTAGGAAAATTAGGCGAAGAATTAGCGGTCGATTTTCTTCAAAAGGGAGGTTACAAAATAGTAGAAACCAACTTTTTCTTTCAAAAAGCTGAAATCGATATCATTGCACAGAAAGATGATACTCTTGCTGTTGTTGAAGTAAAAACCCGCTCTTCTGATGAATATGGTAGCCCACAAGATTTTGTAAAACCCGCTAAAATTCAGCTTTTAGTCAAAGCCATCAATGAATATGTCATTACAAATGATCTAGATTTTAAAATTAGGTTCGATATTATTGCGATTACTAAATCGGAGAAAGACTTTACTATTGAGCATTTAGAAGACGCTTTTTATTATTTTTAGTGCAACATAATTTGACAAAATGCACCTGAATGAGTTAAATTTTATTTAAATTGTTTTATTTATAACAAATTGTTTTAAATTTGCAGCTGTAAAAACAAATGCAAAAATGAAAACGATTTCTTCTGTAGTTGAAAACTATATTAAAACCAAGCCTTTTTTATTAAATGCTCTATCTCAAGGGATTATCAATTTAACCTCTTTAGCCAGAAATATTACGGACGAGTTAGAGGGTGAATTGGGTAAAGATGTAAAACAAGGCGCTATCATTATGGCTTTGAAACGTCTTTCGGAAGATTTAGATTTTCAGGTAAACCATAAGATTACTAAAGTTTTGAAAAACATAGGAGAGATTACGGTTCGCTCTTCTTTGACCGATTATACTTTCTTAATATCGGATACCATTTTGAACAAACAAGCCGATTTAATATCGGAAATCAACATGCATTCGGATATATTTTACACTTCCTCAAGAGGTGTAAACGAAACCAATATAGTTTTAAGTGAAAGTGTAAATCACTTGGTAGACAAACATTTTGCAAATGAAAAATTACTTCAGAAATTAGAAAATTTGGCTTCTATTACTGTCAAATTACCTAAAGAAAATGTAGTCATTCCTGGGATTTATTATTTCATTTTTCAGCGTTTGGCTTGGGAAGGGATTATCATAAATGAAGTGATTTCGACATCAAATGAATTTACTATTTTAGTAAGTGATGATGTAGTTGATAAAGCTTTTAAGGTGATTAAGGATTTGAAGCACTTATCATAAACGAACATTTTTATTATATGATTTTATATGTCTTATATGGTAAAGTTTTTTAACTATATAAGACATATAAACTTTAAATCATCTTCATTAATTCTAAAGCTCTTTTAATCGACTTTACATTTTCGAAAGTAAGTAACAAACGCAATCCGTTTTTAGTTTCTTTCTCTTTCATTTTACACAAGTTCGAATTTTGTTGTACAAACAAAAGCACCTTATGAAAACGAGCCGACTGGTAGTAAGCACTTTGTTGGTCGCCAATAAAATAACAAACCATTTTACCTTGCTTTAATACAATTTTCTCTACACCTAAGTGAGTGGCAATCCATTTAATTCGCAAACTGTCTAACAAAGCGATTGCCATTTTAGGTAAAGCGCCAAAACGGTCTTCCAATTGAGTTTGATATTCTTGCAGTTTATCTTCTGCTTTAATCAAAGCCAAATCATTGTATAAACTCAATCGTTCGGTAACACTATTGATATAATCATCAGGGAAAAGCAATTCGAAATCGGTATCAATTTGTAGGTCTTTGACATACTCTTTGGTTTCCACATCATTTTCTTCAGGATACAAATCCTTGAATTCATTTTCTTTCAATTCTTCAATGGCTTCGTTCATGATTTTTTGGTAGGTTTCAAAACCAATTTCATTGATAAAACCACTTTGTTCTCCGCCTAATAAATCACCGGCACCACGAATCTCCAAATCTTTCATGGCAATGTTAAATCCGCTGCCTAGTTCACTAAATTGTTCTAAAGCTTGAATACGTTTTCTTGCTTCTTCGGTCATTGCCGAATAAGGTGGGCAAATAAAATAACAAAAAGCTTTTTTATTGCTTCGACCCACACGACCACGCATTTGGTGCAAATCAGACAATCCAAAATTATTAGCATTGTTGATGAAAATCGTGTTGGCATTAGGGACATCCAATCCACTTTCAATGATGGTGGTGGCTACTAAAACGTCAAATTCACCTTCCATAAAAGAGAGCATGACTTCTTCTAGTTTTTTACCATCCATTTGTCCGTGACCTATGCCTACTTTGGCATTGGGAACCAATCGCTGAATCATTCCTGCTATCTCTTTGATGTTTTCAATTCGGTTATTGATAAAGAAAACTTGACCGCCACGTTCAATCTCAAATGAAACGGAGTCGCGAATTACTTCTTCATTAAATCCAACGACATGTGACTCGATAGGATAACGATTGGGCGGTGGTGTGGTGATGACAGATAAATCTCTCGCCGCCATTAA
>JASLID010000124.1 GCA_030153045.1 Flavobacterium sp. | reverse complement strand
TTCCTTCGTAAGAAGCCATTTTAATAAAGCTTACTTCGCAAGATCCTTTGTAGTGTTTCATAAAATCAGAAACTACCATGAAGGCACCGTTTAGAACGCCAACAAAAACGGGAATATCGTCTGCAAAATCATCTTCAATTTGTTTTGCCATATTTTGAATAGCAAAATCTAATTCCTGTGCCGAAATAAAAGGAACAAAATCTTTGTCGTGTAGTCTAATTTCCATAGTTATATTATAGAATAATTCGCAAAGATAATAAATTAGTGTTCAGTTGTTAATGTTCTTTGAGCAGATTTTATTTATTTTTGACTCGAGCCCAAAGTGGGCGAACAGACGGAGTAAAACTATGGAAAATGATTTTTTTAAACGAATAGATAACAGCAACGCTAGTACAAATTGCAGAACAGAATTGCGAGATTTTGTCATCGAAAATCAAACATATTTATCCGAATTGTGTTCGATAGCTTTAAACACGAATTACAAAAATCATTACAAAGGGGTTTGGATCTTAGAAATGATTGCCGAAAAACAAACCGAATTGCTCTCTCCTCACATCGATGCCATTTGTGCTACTTTTCCAAAGATCAAAAACAATTCAGCCATTCGCGGAATGTCACGTGTTGCTTATTTTCTTGGGACTTCAACCAAAATTACATTAACCGAAACTCAGGAAGAAAAAATCATAGAAATTTGCTTGGATTGGCTCATTAGAGATGAACGTGTAGCACCAAAAGTATACGCTATGAAAGCATTGGAGTATCTTGCCAAAAAACACTCTTGGATAAAGGAAGAATTAAGCAATCTCATTGATAAAGATTACGCAAATCAATCGGCGGGGTACAAAGCAGCAGCACGAGATGTTTTAAAAAAGATTAAATAACGGAATTTCTCCTTTATCAATTGTTAATTATCAATTGACTAAGTATCTTTGTGCCACAACAACTAACAAAATCTGAATCGTTTTCTAAAATTCGAGGCAGATTAAACAACAACACAATGAATTATTTCTCTTCCGATTTTAAATTAGGCATTCTCGGTGGTGGACAATTAGGTAAAATGTTACTTGCCGAAACCCAAAAATTTGACATACAAACTTTAGTTCTCGATCCAAGCGAAGAAGCACCGTCACGTTATAGCTGCCATACTTTTCACCAAGGCAGTTTGATGGATTTTGACACCGTTTATAAATTTGGTAAAATGGTCAATTTATTGACTATTGAAATTGAAAACGTCAATCTAGATGCTTTAGACAAGTTAGAAGCCGAAGGACTCTCAGTTTTCCCATCGCCAAAAACATTACGCTTAATTCAAAACAAAGGCAAACAAAAAGATTTTTACGCCGAAAATAATATCCCAACCTCACCTCATCAGCGTTTTGTAGATTTAAACGAATTGAAAAAAGCCTTAGAAAATAACAAATTAGAATTTCCATTTGTATGGAAATGCGCCCAATTTGGCTATGATGGAAACGGAGTTAAAATTGTGCGCTCGACATTAGATTTAGTCGATTTACCCGAAGTGGAATGCATTGCAGAAGAAATGGTTCCGTTTAAAAATGAATTAGCAGTAATCGTTGCTCGTAATGTTTCAGGTGAAGTCAAAACTTATCCAGTAGTCGAAATGGAATTTCACCCAGAAGCCAACCAAGTAGAATATGTCATTTGTCCTGCAAGAATTAATGATGCTGTTGCTGAAAAAGCACAAAAAGTAGCGTTACAAGTTTCAGGCAAATTCAATCATGTGGGTTTATTGGCCGTAGAAATGTTTCAAACGGCAAATGATGAAATTCTAGTCAACGAAGTGGCTCCTCGCCCACACAATTCAGGACATTATAGTATTGAAGCCAGTTATACTTCTCAATTTGAAAATCATTTGAGAGCGATATTAAATTTACCTTTGGGTAATACTGGCAGTAAAGTTGCCGGAATTATGGTAAATTTGGTGGGTGCTGAAGGGTTTTCGGGACCGGTGATTTATGAAAACATCGAAAAAATAATTGCAATTGGCGGCGTGACACCACACATTTATGGCAAACGCGAAACACGTCCTTTCAGAAAAATGGGACATGTGACTATTGTGAACGAAGACATTAAAAAAGCGAGAGAAATTGCAGAAGAAGTAAAAAACACTATTAGGGTGATTTCTTAAAAATATAAATTTTGAATATTTGGCTTCAAATAACCAAATATTCAAAAAACCACCAGAGCGAAAGCGAACGGATGAAATAAATACAAAAAAAATGAAAGTAGCCATCATTATGGGAAGCATCTCTGACATGCCAGTCATGCAGGAAGCCATCGACATCTTAAAAAGTTTTAACATCGAAACGGAAGTAGATATTGTTTCGGCACACCGAACACCTGAAAAATTGTTTGATTTTAGTAAAAATGCACACACCCGTGGTATTTCGGTCATTATTGCCGGTGCAGGCGGGGCCGCACATTTACCAGGCATGGTTGCTTCGATGTCACCACTTCCGGTTATAGGCGTTCCGGTAAAATCTAGTAATTCTATCGATGGTTGGGATAGTGTTTTGTCTATTCTTCAAATGCCAGGTGGCGTTCCTGTGGCAACTGTGGCTTTAAACGGCGCTAAAAACGCAGGGATTTTAGCAGCACAAATCATTGGAAGTCAAAACAAATCGGTTTTAGAAACCATCATCAATTATAAAGAAGGTTTGAAGCAAGCAGTTTTGGACGCTTCAAAAAATTTGAAATAAAAAAAGCTCCTAATGTGGTATTTGGAGCTTTTAAGTAACACAAACATAAATATCGACTTGGGTTAAAATCAACATTTAAAAGATTCTATTTAGATAAATTTGAGTAAAGACTAGAGAAAATCTATAATTTTGATTTTCAATACCCAAATATAGAATTCCTTTCGGTCTACAACAAATAAAATCGACGAAATACATTAAATCATGAATATTCTTACTAAATATTTTTCTACAAAACACAATACTGCACCGTTTTCTCAAATAAAATTAAACGATTATTTGCCTGCCATAACGGAAGGAATCCAAATGACTCGTACAGAAGTGGATGCAATTGTAAACAATCCTGAAATTCCAACTTTTGAGAATACGATTGAAGCTTTAGAATTTTCCGGAAATACTTTAGACCGAATAACAACGATTTTCTTCAATTTGAATTCGGCGGAAACCAGTGACGAAATGCAAAAAATCGCACAGGAAGTTTCTCCAATGTTAACTGAATTAAGCAACGACATTACGTTGAATGAAGTATTATTCAAAAAAATAAAATCAGTTTACGAACAAAGAAACAATCTTAAACTCACCACAGAACAAGACACATTATTAGACAAAAAATTTAAAGCTTTTTCACGAAATGGAGCTTTGCTTTCGGAAGATAAAAAGACACGTTTACGAGAAATTGATACTGAATTAGCCAAACTAAAACTGACTTATGGTGAAAATGTTTTGGCTGAAACCAATAATTACCAACTTCATATTACGGCAGCATCAGATTTAAAAGGATTGCCGGAAGGAACTATTGAAGCAGCGGCTACTTTAGCTAAATCAAAAAATCTAGATGGCTGGATTTTTACCTTAGATTTCCCAAGCTATTTGCCTTTTGTCACTTACGCTGACAATCGCGAATTGCGTAAAGAAATTTCGATTGCGGCTGGTAAAAAAGCTTTTCAAAATAATGAATACGACAATCAGGAAAACGTTTTGAAAATTGCCAATTTACGTCACGAAAGAGCCAATTTATTAGGATATGAAACCCATTCTCATTTTGTTCTCGAAGAAAGAATGGCAGAAAATCCAAACAAAGTAAAGTCGTTTTTGAATGATTTGTTAGCCAAAGCCAAACCGGCTTCTGAAAGAGAATTTGCTGAATTGACGGCTTTCGCCAAAGAATTAGACGGTATTGACCATTTAGAAAAATGGGACGGATCTTATTATTCTGAAAAATTGAAACAAAAATTATTCAGTTTGGATGACGAAATTTTAAAACCCTATTTCAAATTAGACAATGTACTGAATGGGGCGTTTACTGTAGCCGAAAAGTTATTTGGCATCACCTTCAAAGAAGTTTCAGACATTGACAAATACCATGAAGATGTACAAACTTTTGAAGTATTGGATTTTGAAGGGAAATTGGTCGCTATTTTCTATTCTGATTTTTTTCCAAGAAAAGGAAAAAGAAACGGCGCTTGGATGACATCCTATAAATCACAATATATTAAAGACGGAAATAACGAAAGACCACACGTTTCCATCGTTTGTAATTTTACTCCTCCGACAGAAACCAAACCTTCTTTGCTTACTTTTAATGAAGTAACCACATTATTTCACGAATTTGGTCACGCACTACATGGAATGTTGGCTAATACCACTTATCCAAGTTTATCAGGCACTTCAGTATACTGGGATTTTGTAGAATTACCAAGTCAGGTTATGGAAAACTGGTGCTACGAACCGGAAGCTTTGGCTTTGTTCGCACATCATTATGAAACGGGTGAAATCATTCCACAAGAGTATGTCGAAAAAATCAAAGAAAGCGCGAGCTTTTTAGAAGGCATGGCCACGTTACGCCAATTGAGTTTCGGAATTTTGGATATGGCTTTTCACAGCAACAATCCAAGTGCCATAACTGATGTAAAAGCTTTCGAGAAAAAAGCTTTCGAAGGCACTACTTTATATCCTGATGTGGCTGAAAATTGCATGAGTGTTTCCTTTTCGCATATTTTCCAAGGCGGATATTCATCAGGTTATTACAGCTACAAATGGGCTGAAGTTTTGGATGCTGATGCTTTTGCGTATTTCCAAGAGAAGGGTGTTTTTAATAAAGAAGTAGCGGCGAAATTCAAAGACAATGTACTTTCGCAAGGTGGCACTGAACATCCGATGACATTGTACAAACGCTTCAGAGGTCATGAACCTAATGCAGATGCTTTGTTGAAAAGAGCGGGCTTAATTTAACTGAATCCTTTACAACCGAAGATTAACACGCACTGTTTATTAGGAATAATTTAATATTTATTTAGTTATGCGTATTTCTAAAATGATTAACTTTGTTAGTAATCTATCTGTAATCAAATATTTTTTAGAGAGTTACAGCACATTAAATTTATATATATGCCAAAATCAGCTTTATTTTTATCCGGTGAAATTTTAAAACGAGCAAATGAACAAAATATTGGTATTTCCAATATGTCGCTTCAGAAGCTTCTTTTTATTGCAAATGGTGTCCATCTTGCCAAAACTGGCGAGCCCTTAATGATAGACCCAGTTGAAGTATGGCCATACGGTCCTGTAATGCATTCTGTATATCACGAATTTAAAGCATATGGAAATGCTGATATAAGAAAAACTCCTCTAATCTATTCTTTAACACCAAATAAAGAATTTAACAATGATGAAAATCAGGCTATAGATTTTGCTTTGGAAGTAGCAAAAAAACTAAATGCTATTCAATTATCCAATTGGACCCATCTTCCCGGGTCACCATGGACAAAAGCAAAGGAAAATAAAGAAGATTTTATAGCGAATGATTCCATGAAAGAGTATTTTACTCAATTCCTAAACCAACCTGAGCAAGTATAGTAGTATGACAGGAGGAATAAATTCAGGGTTTAATCTTGATGATTTAGTCGATGCTGCAGTTGCAGCGCCAACCAGCGGAATATCTATTGCGGAATACATGTCTTATGAAAAACATAAGCAGGATATTAAAAACTCAGATCAAAACATGGGAGAGAGAAAGCTTTACGCTGAATCTATTTATATGTTTACTTGTATCTGGTGTCTGTTTCTTGCTGTTATATTAATAGGTAAAGGCATGGATAAATTAAATTTTTCAGACGAAATAATCATAGCATTAATTACTTCTACCACTGTAAATGTCTTTGTTTTCTTTCGATACGTTACTAAGTATCTTTTCAATGCGGAAAAATCCACCTAATTTCTTTAGCCTACAGCATACAAATACCACACATAGTTTGAATTTATAAAACCGAAATATAACAGTTTCGGTTTCTTTTTAAAATAAACTTTCATTTTTTTTTGAAAGTTTAAAAACTTTTATTTACCTTTGGACTATGGAATTCAAAGAAGCAAAAAATAAGTTTGTACAAACATGGGGAGCATTAGGTTCCCAATGGGGAATTAACAAAACTATGGCACAAATTCACGCTTTATTGATGGTTTCCAATGGACCCATTTCTATGGAAGACATCATGGAAGAATTACAAATTTCTCGAGGTAATGCAAGCATGAATCTTAGAGCCTTGATGGATTGGGGAATTGTTTACAAAGAATACAAAGCCGGAGAACGCAGAGAATTTTTTACTGCTGAAAAAGATTTAGACGAATTGGCCGTGAAAATTTCTAAAGAAAGAAGTAAACGAGAACTTAAGCCAGCATTGAAAATATTAAAAGACGTTTCATCCATAAACGCAAATAATACCGAAGAAGAAAAACACTTCGTAGAGCAAACGACAAAACTTTATGATTTTGTTTTAAAAGCCGACAATGTTTTGGATAAAATCACAGAATACAAGGATAACTGGTTAACCAAATTGGTTATCAAAATAATGAAATAAAAAAATTTAAACAAAATTTTCATTTTTTTCTGAAAGTTTAAAACAAACTATAAAATCAAAAATCATGAGTTTCTTATCTGCAAAATGGAAAAATTTAATCATGGCAAACTACGTCATCAACCCCGATTATCTAATGAAATATCTACCCGTTGGAACAGAAATCGATTTATGGGAAAATAAATGCTATGTGAGTTTAGTAGGTTTTATGTTCAAAGACACAAAAATTTTAGGGTTTAGAATTCCGAAACACACCGATTTTGAAGAAGTTAATTTACGATTCTATGTCAAACGTTTTGAAAACGGAGAATGGAAACGTGGTGTTGTTTTCATCAAAGAAATAGTTCCAAAATCGGCCATCACTTTTGTAGCCAACACTATTTACAAAGAAAACTATCAGACGTTTTCTATGAATCATGTAAACCAACTAGAAGCAGAAGTACGAACTGTCGCTTATCATTGGGAAAATCACTCCATAGCAGTAAATGCCTATGATTTTTCAACAACAATTGATGGAGGATCGGAAGCGGAGTTTATCACCGAACACTACTTTGGATATACGAAATACAATTCAAAAACAACTTATGAATACGAAGTGAAACATCCAAAATGGAATCAATACACTATTAAAAATTACGACATCAATGTTGATTTTAAATCTGTTTATGGAACTGATTTCGGATTTTTAAATCAAGTAAAACCCAATTCTGTTTTCTTAGTAGATGGTTCTGAAATTTCTGTTGAAAACAAAAGAAAAATAACTTAATAGTCATGGAGTCGACAAGCTATAATATTATTGGATATTCTATTTTCTTGATCATTATCATTTTTATGATTGTTGTGGTTGGAAGAATCTGTTATCGAAACGGTAATGTCTTCGTAGCTGAACTCATTCCGGACCATATGGATTTGTGCCAACAGATCAACAAAACATTATTAGTTGGTTATTATCTCGTAAACATTGGGTATTGTGCCATGACATTAGTCAATTGGGAAACCATAACTACAATTCAGCAACTTGTGGAAGTCATTGCAACTAAAACCGCAACAATTGCTTTCCTGCTTTCTTTTTTGCATTACTGCAACATTTTTATACTTACGAATTACATTCAAAAATTAATTAAATAAATCAAATTATTATGGAAACTTCAAAAATTTTAATCGGTTATGCTGTTTATTTACCTATCGTTTTTATTCTGACTTATTATGTTTCAAGAACGCTTTTCAGAAACGGAAAAATATTTATGCTTGACATTTTTAGAGGAAGAGAAGAAATCGCCTTTGCCACAAACAAACTCTTCGAAACCGGATTTTACTTACTCAATCTTGGATTTGCCTTGATGATATTGGAACTTGACATTTATGAAAATACCTATCAGAATCTAATCGAAGGTCTGAGTTATAAAATTGGTGGTTTCTCTATTTATTTAGGAATTATGCTCTTCTTTAATATGTATTTATTCTTTAGAGGAAAAAGAAAAACAAAAGCGGCACAAATTATGGAAGCAAGTGCGTAATAAGGTAGTTTAATACTAATCACGATAGCAAAAGATGTAATTTTGCTATCGTGATTCCTTCTTATTTCACAAATAAACTAAAATTAAATCCATGACCAAAATAGAGTTAACTACTATAATAAAAGCTCCAATTCAAACCGTATTCGACTTATCAAGAGATATTGATATACATCAGCAATCAGCTGGAAAAACCAATGAAAAAGCGATCGATGGAGTTACTTCAGGATTAATCAATTATAACGAAACGGTAACTTGGAGAGGAAAACATTTCGGTATTTATCTCACTCACAAAAGCAGAATGACAGCTATGGATTTCTACACTTATTTTGTGGATGAAATGGAAGAAGGAAAATTTAAATATTTTAAACACGAACACTTTTTCAAAGAAGAAAATGGCAATACAATTATGATCGATAAATTGTGTTATATGACACCTTTTGGAGTTTTTGGAAAATTAATCGATTCTTTATTTCTAAAAAAACACCTTCATGATTTTATTATTGAAAGAAATAAAGTTTTAAAGGATTTATCTGAAAAACAAAACTAAAATCCACCAAAAAACTGGCACACTTTCCACCCAAAAACTAGTATAATAATCTGAACGCTTCGGACTAGAGAAAATCGTAAAGAGAGCCAATGTCAGAATCAAAACCAAATTAATCCAAAGTTGTTGCACTTGAAAATCACTCTTTAAAAATTCCAAACAATAAAACGGAATCAATAAAATTAAATTCAGAATTTTGGTTTTGTAAACCCCTAAACGTTGTGGCACTGTTTGCAGTGATAAATCGTCATTTTTTAAGTCAAGGATTTCAAAAATCAATATCAATATAATCACTAGCAAAAAGCGCTGTCCAAATTTCAAAAACACATCTTGCGAAAGCGGTAAATTGGCATTAATTATAGGTAAAAACAAAGTGATTCCGGCCCAGCAAAAAGCCACAATATAAATTTTTACTCCAGCCCAATTACGGGCATTCCCTATTTTTGGAAAGAAAGGCAAAGTATACAACAATGTCAGTGCGAGAAATCCAACAGCTACTAATTGTGTTTTTCTTTCCAATTGAAAAAAGTAAAAAGCTGTAGCCAAAAAACAAACAAAACTTAATCCTGCAATCCCTTTTACCTGAAGACTCATTTTTAATTTTTTGGCGCGGGCTAATTCGTCATATTTTACAAAATTATACCCTACAATAGTCCCAAAAAAAGCAAACAATGCCATGGGTTCATCGTAAGCAATGTGAAAGAAATGAAAAGTCATACGTACCAAAGCATACACAGCCAATGCCACATGAATACTTCCCTTGATATAAAAATCCAATAACTTCTTAAGTAGCCGCATACTTACAAAAGTAATCAATCTGTTAACAACCTTTTATTTTGATTGAAAAAATCACAAAATTTAGCTTTTGTATAGCAAAATATTACAAGATTAATAATTACTTTTGTTTGCGCAAAAACAACACAATATACACATACATTTTTTGAAATAAATGAGAACAGACGCATTTGCTTTAAGACACATTGGTCCAAGAGAAACTGACCTAGAACACATGTTCAAAACCATCGGTGTTACTGATATGACCCAATTACTTTACGAAACTTTTCCTGATGGAATTCGTTTGAAAAACGATTTAAATTTGGATCCGGCAATGACCGAATACGAGTACGCAAATCATATTCTTGAATTGGGTAAAAAAAATAAAGTTTTCAAATCATACATCGGTTTAGGCTACCACCCAACAATTGTTCCTGCGGTAATTCAAAGAAACATTTTTGAAAATCCAGGATGGTACACGGCTTACACACCTTACCAAGCTGAAATTGCTCAAGGACGTCTTGAAGCGATCTTAAACTTCCAGACTACTGTTATTGAATTAACAGGAATGGAAATCGCTAATGCTTCTCTTCTTGACGAAGGTACGGCTGCTGCAGAAGCTATGGCTTTGTTGTTTGACGTTCGTACTCGTGACCAAAAGAAAAACAACGTAAACAAATTCTTCGTTTCTGAAGAAATATTACCTCAAACATTATCTATTTTACAAACTCGTTCTACTCCAATAGGAATCGAATTGGTTGTTGGAAACCACGAAACTTTCGATTTCTCTACAGAATTCTTCGGAGCGATCCTTCAATATCCTGGTAAATACGGTCAGGTTAATGATTACAGCTCATTTATTTCTAAAGCACAAGCTAACGAAATTAAAGTGGCTGTTGCTGCCGATATTTTATCATTGGCTACCCTAACTTCTCCAGGTGAAATGGGAGCTGCCGTAGTTGTGGGAACTACGCAACGTTTTGGTGTACCAATGGGTTACGGTGGTCCTCACGCTGCTTTCTTTGCAACTAAAGAAGAGTACAAACGCTCTATGCCGGGAAGAATCATCGGAGTATCTATCGATGTCAACGGAAACCGTGCTTTGCGTATGGCTTTGGGAACTCGTGAACAACATATCAAACGTGAAAAAGCAACTTCAAACATTTGTACTGCTCAGGTTTTATTGGCAGTTATGGCTGGAATGTACGCTGTATATCACGGACCAAAAGGTTTACAATACATTGCTAATAAAGTTCACGCATCAGCATCAACTGCTGCAGAAGAGTTAAATAAATTAGGAGTTTACCAAACGAACACAGCTTTTTTCGATACCATCCTTGTGAAAGCGGATGCTCAAAAAGTGAAAGCTATCGCAGAAAGAAATGAAGTAAATTTCTATTATGTTGATGGAGAAACAATCTCGATTTCATTCAACGAAACGACTTCAATTGCCGATATCAATCAAATTATTTCCATTTTCGCGGAAGCGACCGGAAAAGAATATACTCCAATCAAAATACTTTTACCTTCAGGTAGAAACATGGAAGGTTTGGAAAGAAAATCAACTTTCTTACAACACGAAGTTTTCAATAGCCACCGTTCTGAAAGCCAGTTGATGCGTTATATCAAAAAATTAGAGCGTAAAGATTTATCATTGAACCACTCTATGATTTCTTTGGGCTCTTGTACCATGAAATTGAACGCTGCTTCAGAAATGTTGCCTTTGTCAATGCCAAACTGGAATGGTATTCACCCGTTTGCTCCTGTTGAACAAGCTGAAGGTTACATCACGATGCTTAAAAAATTAGAACAACAATTAAACGTTGTCACTGGTTTTGCAGCTACCACTTTGCAACCAAACTCTGGTGCTCAAGGTGAGTACGCTGGTTTGATGGCTATCCGTGCTTATCACCAGTCTCGCGGTGACAACCACAGAAACGTATGTTTGATTCCTTCATCAGCTCACGGAACAAACCCTGCTTCTGCTGCTATGGCCGGAATGAAAATCATCGTTACTAAAACTACTCCTGAAGGAAACATAGATGTTGAGGATTTGAGAGCTAGAGCTATCGAGCACAAAGACGACTTGTCTTGTTTGATGGTAACTTACCCATCTACTCACGGAGTTTACGAGTCTTCTATCATCGAAATCACTCAGTTGATTCACGATAACGGAGGATTGGTTTACATGGACGGTGCCAATATGAATGCACAGGTAGGTTTAACAAACCCTGCTACAATTGGTGCTGACGTTTGTCACCTTAACCTACACAAAACTTTCGCTATCCCTCACGGTGGTGGTGGACCTGGTGTTGGACCAATTTGTGTGAATGAAAAATTGGCTCCTTTCTTACCAACCAACCCTGTATTGAGCGTAGGTGGAGACAAAGCTATCACTGCTATTTCATCTGCTCCTTACGGATCAGCTTTAGTTTGTTTGATTTCTTACGGATACATCACTATGCTAGGTGCTGAAGGTTTGAAAAGCGCAACAGAGCACGCGATCTTGAATGCAAACTATATGAAAGCTCGTTTGGAGGAACATTATCCAGTACTATATTCTGGAGAGTGTGGAAGAGCTGCACACGAAATGATCTTGGATTGTCGTTCTTTCAAACAACAAGGCATTGAAGTAACAGATATCGCAAAACGTTTGATGGATTATGGTTTCCATGCGCCAACGGTTTCATTCCCGGTAGCAGGAACTTTGATGGTTGAACCAACAGAAAGTGAAGATTTAGCCGAATTAGATCGTTTTTGTGATGCTATGATTTCTATCAGAAAAGAAATTGAAGTAGCAACTGCTGAAGACCCTAATAATGTATTAAAAAATTCACCTCACACGTTGGCTATGCTAACTGCTGATTCTTGGAATTTCCCATATACCAGAGAACAGGCAGCTTACCCATTAGAATATATTTCTGACAATAAATTCTGGCCAAGCGTTCGTCGTGTTGACGATGCTTACGGAGATAGAAATTTAATTTGTTCTTGTGCTCCTATTGAAGCATATATGGAGAATTAGAAATCACATACAATATATACAAACCCCTTCAGAATTAGTTTTGGAGGGGTTATTTTTTTTAACCAAAAACCCTCATAAATAACCGTTTGACACCAAAAACGACATTTGCTTAATTTTTATTTAAAAATGATTTTTAAAGACATAAATAATTGTTATTTTTATCAAGTCTAAATTAATACAATATGTTCTTCAAGAATATCGCGATAGCCGACAAGGAATGCTTACACAGAATAGGACTCAAACACGTCCTGCAGAAACAACTGAAGAAGCCAAAAATAGAAGAGTTTCACAATAAAAAAGAGTTGCTTAAGCATCTTGAAAAACAAACGACCGACCTACTTCTTATCGACCATAAAAACATCGATGAATTTCTGGACTCCGACATTTTACAGATCAAAAAAACAAATCAAAATTGCTCCATTATTGTAATTTCAGATTGTCAAGACGAGCAAACCATTTCGAATTTACTTCAAATAGGAATTAGTGCTTACTTATGCAAAAACTGCGAGGAACAATCCATTATTGATGCCTTAATTAAAATTGAAAAGAAAGAACGTTACCTCTGCCCGAGTATTTACAATTTGATGATGGATCAATTTTTCCAAAATGATAATAATAAAAGTAATCAACTCACCTCACGCGAATTAGAAATCATAAAACAAATTTCATTGGGAAATAAAGGAAAGGACATCGCTAGAGCTTTATTTATTAGCATTCACACTTTTAGGACTCACAGGAAAAACATCATGAAAAAAATTGATGTCAATTCAACCTCAGAGCTCATTTTATATGCCTTAAATAATAAAATCACATAAAAAAGGCATACCCTAAAAAGGGTATAAGAAATACCACATAAATATTACGTATTTTCCTACAAATGCAGTATTGCCAACCATAGCATTTGAATATAATTTTGCACTATTATACTTAGAACTAATCTAAATAAAAATAGCTATGAACCTTCAAGAGCAATTAAAAGTTGATTTGGAAAATCCAATTTTGTTAAAAGACAAGGCGTACAAGCACATCTTCTCAAACAATAAAAAATCTGTCAACACCTACAAAAAAAGCATGGGAAAGGCGGTAAAACTGATCGCCAATCATCTCAAAGAAAACAAAAAACCCTTCAGCGGTGTTTCCATTTCATCCATCAAGGACAAATGTGATGCAATCTCATTAAATAATGATTCTGAAGAAAACTCTCTCGATTATGTTTTGGAAGAACTAAAGGAACTTTACATCAATGATGTGATTAATTTCCATCATCCAAAATATATCGCGCACCTCAACTGCCCTATATTAACTCCTACTTTAGTGGCTGAAGCTTTCATATCTTCTCTAAATTCCTCTATGGACACTTGGGATCAGAGTACAGGCGGCACTTTTATCGAATTGAAATTGGTAGAATGGACCTTAAAAAAATTAAACTATCCCAAAACAGGAGATGGTATTTTCACCAGTGGCGGAACACAATCAAACCTAATGGGATTGCTTTTAGCAAGAGATCATTACATAAAAACCCATTATAATATAAATCCAAAAATGGATGGCTTACCTGTTGAAGCCAACAAATTCAAGGTTTTATGTTCCGAAATGAGTCATTTCAGCCTGAAAAAAAACCTGAGCTTATTAGGATTAGGTCAAAATGCAGTGATTCCTGTTGCAGTAGATAAAAACTACAAAATGGATGTTTCGGCATTACGAAAAACACTTCAAGAGCAAAAAGAATTGGGAAATATTCCTATCGCTATTGTTGGAACCGCCGGAACAACAGACTTTGGCTCTATCGATCCGTTAACTGAAATTGCCTCAATTGCAAAAGAAAACAAAATATGGTTTCATGTGGATGCAGCTTATGGCGGCGGATTATTATTGAGTGAAAACCATAAACAGAAACTCAACGGAATTGAACTTTCGGATTCAGTAACCATTGATTATCATAAAACTTTCTTTCAACCAGTGAGTTCAAGCGGATTTTTCATGAAGGATAAATCATTCGTCGATTACATCAAATACCACGCAGATTATCTCAATTCGAAAGAACAGGAAGAAGAAGGAATTCCAAACATGGTAAAAAAATCAATTCAGACTACACGCCGATTCGATGCTTTAAAACTTTGGACGACCTTACGTGTGATGGGTGCCAATGCTTTGGGACGATTTATGGATTCTGCGATTGAAAACGCTCAGTTAACAGCAAAACACCTTCAAAACAGAAAAGATTTTGAACTTTTAAACCAACCGGAAATAAGTGCTGTTGTTTTCAGATATACTCCTTTTAACGAAGAAGATTCCTCTTATTGTAATTTGAACAGTTACATCCGAAAAGCGATTTTCAACGAAGGAAAAGCAATTATCACAAGCACTAAAGTGAATAACAAAGTATACCTCAAATTCACACTTTTAAATCCGTTAACCACAACACAAGATATCGAAGAGGTTATTGAACTGATAGCGCATCACGGTCAGCAATATTCTTTAAACAATTAATTCACATGAAAAATACAACATACGATTTTATAGCTATTGGTGTGGGTCCGTTTAATCTCGGATTGGCCTGTTTAACTGCTCCTATTGAAAACCTCAACGGATTGTTTTTGGACAAAAGCGAATCTTTCAACTGGCATCCGGGAATGCTTTTGCAGGACACCACGCTTCAGATTCCTTTTTTGGCCGATTTAGTAACGCTGGCTGACCCAACCAATCCGTTCAGTTTTTTAAATTATGCTAAAGAAAAAGGGAAACTCTACTCCTTCTATATTCGTGAAGATTTTCTTTTGCTTCGAAATGAATACAATCAATATTGCCAATGGGCTGTGGCCAAATTGCCCAACATTCATTTCAATACCGAAGTCATACACATTGAATACGATGAAAGCGGTAATGTATACATCATAACCACACAATGCACAAAAACAGAAACTAAAACGGTTTATATCACAAAAAAACTGGTTTTAGGTACTGGAACAACGCCTTATATTCCTAAATCCTGTCAGTCTTTAAAAGGAAAAGCCATTCATTCATCCGAATATTTACAGAATAAAGAACGTTTGCAAAGTCAAAAGGAAATTACCATTTTAGGAAGTGGACAAAGTGCTGCCGAAATTTTCAATGACCTCTTGCAGGAAATAGAAATCCATGATTACAAACTCAATTGGATTACACGTTCTCCCCGATTCTTCCCAATGGATTACAGCAAACTGACATTAGAAATGACGTCTCCGGAATATGTCGATTATTTCTACAATCTGCCTTCACAAAAAAGAGACAATCTGCTGTCTAAGCAAAAGCATTTGTACAAAGGAATCAACAAAGAGCTTATTGATGGTATTTTCAATTCGATTTATACCAAAAAAGTCAGCCACAATATAAACATTGACCTCAAAACCAGTTCCGAATGCACAAAAGCAGATTTTAATAAGACTTCAGGAAATTTTGAATTGGAATTTTATCATGATGAATTAGAGAAACGTTACAGACATTCCACCAAAGCATTAGTATTGGCTTCCGGATACAATTATCGCCTTCCTGATTTTATAGAAGGTATTACTTCACGAATCCAATGGGATGAAAAAGGACGTTTTAATGCCAACCGAAACTATTCTATTGATACTAATGGCAATGAAATCTTTGTCCAAAATGCCGAATTGCACACCCACGGGTTTGTCACACCGGATTTAGGAATGGCCTGCTACCGAAACTCCTACATTATTAAAGAAATAACAGGTATCGAGTATTATCCGGTGGAGAAAAGAATCGCTTTCCAACAGTTTGGCATCGCAGAACACGAACTTATCGAAGAAGATATTCTAGAAACCATTTCATAAAAGTCATGGATAAAAAACAGAAAAACAATAGAATTAAAAAAATACTGAAACAAACTCTAAAAGAAGTCGCTTCAGTCGCTTCACAATTTTAAAAATGACCGAATAACTGCAGCTACATTTTATTCAAAAAACAAAATAACTATGAACACAAAAGTAGTTTTTTCTACTACAATTGCCGATTTTGGTACAATAGAGCTTCGTCTTCTCGATATAGAAAATGATATTGCTATTTTACACCATTGGGTCAATCAGGAGTATGCCCAATATTGGGGAATGCTAGGCAAGACATTAGAACAGGTTTGCTCTGAATATGAAAAGATAATCACGCATTCTGATGTTTTTATAGGAATGGTCAACGGATCGGTTTCCTTTTTACTCGAACGCTATAATCCGAAAGAAGATCTTATCGGGAAATATTATAATGTAAAAAAATACGATTGCGGCATTCATATCATTGTTGCTCCTGCAGAAAAACCTGTACACCAATTTACGTGGCATATTTTCAGCACGATAATGAAATTTATTTTTAGTGACCTGACGGTTCAGCGCATCATTGTAGAACCAGACATCAGAAACAAAAAAATGTTTACTATTTGCCATCGCATTGGTTTTGAAAACGCTGAAGTTGTCACACTTCCCCACAAAACAGCACAATTGGCATTTTGTACCAGAAGCCAGTTTATAACCAAAATAAATCACTACATCCTTAGCAAAAATACCATGAATCCGGAAAACCAAATACAAAACCCACAACAAGCAATTACCCACATTCAGCCTGAAATCTGGGCTAAAGCAAATCGCCATTTGGTACGAAAAGCCCTTTGTGAATTTTCTCATGAACTTTTACTGAAACCAAAAAAAGAAAGTTGTGATAACGATTGGAATCATTACTCCTTATTATCTGACGATCAAACTATCGAATACCAATTCAAAGCCCAAATATTAGCTTTAAACCATTGGCATATCGAAACGTCTTCTATTACAAAAATGAAGAACAATGTGATTCTCCCTTTGGACGCTGTTCTTTTTATCAAAGAGTTTCAGGAAAGTTTAGGTATTGCTAAAGAAATACTGCCTTCTTATATTGAAGAAATTACAAGTACGCTTTATGGTAGCGCTTACAAGCTTTTGAAGAACAATCCAACGTCAAAACAACTGGCTACCGCTGACTTCCAGACTATCGAAGAAACCATGACCGAAGGACATCCGGGATTTGTAGCCAATAATGGACGAATTGGCTTCAACACTATGGATTACATTGCTTACACGCCTGAAACAGGAACTCCTTTCCAAATTTTATGGCTGGCCGGACACCGAGACAGAACGGTTTATGCCGGAACCAAAGCATTGCCTTACGACATTTTAATCCGTCAGGAATTAGATGAAGACACCATCGATATTTTTAATACTGTATTGTTGGAAAAAGGCTTTTCTCCAAACGATTATTACTTTATTCCGGTTCATCCATGGCAATGGTTTAATAAACTGGCGAATCTTTTTTCTCCAGAATTGGCTTCAGGAAAATTAATCTGTTTGGGTTATGGTCCCGATTCGTATCAGGCACAGCAATCGATTCGAACGCTTTTCAATACCAGTAATCCAACAAAACATTATACGAAGACCTCACTTTCTATCCTGAATATGGGATTCATGAGAGGCTTACCAGTTTACTATTTAGGTTCTGCTCCGGAAATGGCAGAATGGCTGGAAAATTTACTTTCTGAAGATGCTTTCCTAAAAAAGACAGGCTTTGCCATGTTAGACGAAGTGGCTTCGGTGAGTTACATCAACCCTTATTTTGAGGAATTTGGAAAACACAATCCGTACAACAAAATGCTGGCGTCCTTATGGAGAGAAAGCCCGGTATCGTTCATTACTAAAAACGAACGTCTGATGACTATGGCGGCTTTATTACATATTGACACCGAAGGAAATGCATTGCTTTCTGAAATTATAAAAGCTTCAAACCTCAGCATCGAAAAATGGTTAGGACATTATTTCCAGACATATTTGAGTCCGTTATTGCATTGCTTCTATCAATACGATTTGGTTTTTATGCCGCATGGCGAAAATATTATTTTAGGGTTTGAAAATCATATTCCGGTAAGATCATTTATGAAAGATATCACGGAAGAAGCTGTGATTTTAAATTCCGAAATTGAATTGCCTGAAAACATTAACCGAATGTATGCCGAAGTTCCTGAAGATGTAAAACTGTTATCCATTTTTATTGATGTCTTCGATGGTTTCTTCCGATTTATGTCGCATATATTAGTGGAGCACGCTAATTATTCTGAAGATAATTTCTGGAAATGTGTCGCGGAATGCATCAACAATTATCAGGATGAAAATCCGCACCTGGAAGAAAAATTTGAGCGTTATGATTTATTTACTTCCGAATTCCAGCTTTCCTGCCTGAACCGCTTACAGCTCAACAACAACAAAACCATGATTGATTTAGATGATCCGGTAGCTTTATTGCAGTTTCAGGGAAAATTACAAAATCCAATTGCCAGTTTCAAAAGAATAACCGTTTAGCAAATAATGACAATGATGACAAATAACAATCTGATTTCTATAGCTGAAACGGTAGTTTTTAAGAAAACTGTACCGAATTTGGGCAGTTTTGAACTTCATCCCATAAACCTTGAAACAGACTTGGCGCACATCCATCAATGGGTCAATCAGGACTATGCGGTTTATTGGGGTATGAATGGTTTTTCGCTAGACGAAGTAAAAACAGCATATCAAAACATCCTGAATCATTCGAAAGTATACATTGGTTTTTTCAACTCGGAAATTGCTTTTCTTATGGAAAGCTACAATCCTACTGATGACTTAATCAGCAAGCATTATGAAGTGGAAGAAGGCGACAAAGGGATGCACATTTTAGTAGCTCCTCCTAAAAACAGGATTTCCAATTTCACCTGGAACATTTTCACAGTGATTATGGATTTTCTTTTCAGTCATGAAGAAGTGAAACGAATTGTAGTTGAACCCGATTTAAGAAACGAAAAAATTCACCTGCTGAACACAAAAGCAGGATTTGAATATCAAAAAATTATTGAACTTCCACACAAAACGGCTCATTTGGCTTTTTGCACCAAAGCTCAATATGATAACGCACTACAAAATCTATAATTATGAATACTGAGAAAAAACGTATTCCATCGGATACAATTCAACATATCAATGTCAAAAATTGGAGTAAAGCCAATGCTTTGTTACTCAAAAAAACCATCAGCGAATTTGCTCATGAGCTATTAATCGTTCCACAATTATTGGCTGAAGAAAATACCTGGAGAAGTTATGTTTTATTCAACAGTGACCAATCTGTCAAGTATCTTTTTAAGGCACAAATCCTGAGTCTGAATCATTGGAATATTAGTGCTGATTCGATGGAGAAATTTCACAATGGCATAAAAACCGATTTAAACCTATTGGATTTTATACTTGAATTTCAGGAAGATTTAGGCATTTCAGCCGAATTGCTGCCTACTTATCTGGAAGAAATCACAAGTACGCTTTACAGCAAATCGTATCTGATTGCCAACGAAAATCATACTTCCGAAGAATTAATCGGCAAAGATTATCAAACCATCGAACATGCCATGACCGAAGGACATCCGTGTTTTGTGGCAAATAGCGGCCGAATTGGTTTTAACGATGTCGATTATACGCTTTATTCCCCGGAAGCCAACAAACCAATGCAGTTAATCTGGTTGGCCGGACACAAAAGCAGAGCCACATTTTCAGGAACCGCTGCAGTCGATTATACATTCTTATTGCAGCAGGAATTGAGTCAAGAAGATATTGAAACCTTCAATACTGTTTTAATTCAAAAAGGCTTTGATGTTTCAGATTATTATTATTTTCCGGTTCATCCATGGCAATGGCACAACAAATTATCAGTGATTTTTGCGCCGGACTTAGCCGAAAACCATTTGATTTGTTTAGGTTATAGTGATGATTCTTATTCGGCACAACAATCCATCCGAACGTTTTTCAATCTTTCGAACCCACAGAAATTTTATGCTAAAACGGCGCTTTCAATTCTTAATATGGGCTTCATGCGTGGACTTTCTCCTTATTATATGGAAAGCACACCGACCATCACAGAATGGATTGATAATCTGGTTGAAAACGATCCTTATTTACAGAAAAAAGGATTTACACTATTGGGCGAAGTAGCGACTTTAGGTTACCGAAATTTTCTTTATGAAAAATTAGGCCGTTCTATCGCTCATAACAAAATGTTGGCAACACTTTGGAGAGAAAGCCCTATACCAAAGCTTTCCGAGGGTCAAAGCATTATGACGATGGCTGCATTGCTACATGTGGATCAATCCGGAAAAGCTTTTCTTCCTTGTTTGATTCAACAGTCAGGATTAACAACAAAACAATGGATTAAAAGTTATCTAGACGCTTACTTAGCACCATTAATTCACTGTTTTTATCATCACGAAATGGTATTTATGCCGCATGGTGAAAACCTGATCCTGATTATGGAAAATCATGTCCCGGTAAAAATCTTCATGAAAGATATCACTGAAGAAGTCATGATTTTTAACCCTGAAACACCATTGCCTGAAAAAGCAAAACGTATTCATGTCGACATGCCTGAAGAATTGAAAATCTTATGCATTTTTAACGATATTTTCGATTTCTATTTTAGGTTTCTCTCACATATTCTTTTTGAACATGCTGCTTTTCCCGAAGAAAATTTTTGGGAGTTGGTTGCCAATTGTATTCAGCAATATCAAATGGAAAATCCGCAACTGGAAAAGCAATTTAAAAAATACGATTTGTTTGCTCCTGAATTCGACTGTTGTTGCCTGAATCGCCTGCAATTGAAAAACAACAAACAAATGCTCGATTTGGCTGATCCAACAAAAAGTTTACAATTTGTGGGTAAATTAACTAATCCAATAGCTGTTTTTAAATGGGCCAATTCGTTATCCGCTTCCGTTTGATTACCTTTGTAAATCCTTTCAATTCAACCGTTTCGGTTATGAATTTCGAAAGGGTTTACAATAAAAATTAGATGAAAGACATTGAAAATCAAGATGATTTATATTTATTAGTGGATGAGTTTTACAAAAAACTACTTCAGGACAAAGCAATCAATTATATTTTTACAGATGTAGTTAAACTAAAAATTGAAGAACATTTGCCTATTTTAGTTACTTTCTGGTCGCAAGGCATTTTAGGAACGGGTGGTTACACTAAAAACTTGACTCAGATTCATTTAGACATTGATAAAAAAGAGCATTTGACACCGGAGTTGTTCAAAGTTTGGTTAGGTCATTTTTACTCTACTGTTGACGAACTGTTTAAAGGTGAAAAAGCAGAACAAATTAAGACGCAAGCACTCAGTATTGCCACCATTATGCAAATTAAAATCTTACAACAAAATCAATAATTTTATATTATCGATAAATTAAATTAGCGTTAATTGATTATTTCGTAATAATATTGTGGTTTTTAAGTTTTGAAAGATTATTGCTTATATAATTATTATTTTAGACATGCTAAATTCAAATTATGGCTATAAAAATAACGGGTTCGGGAAGTTATATACCGAACCAAATTGTTACGAATATCGACTTTGCTCAGCATCAATTCCTTAATGAAGATGGTTCTCCTTTTCCTTCTCCAAACGATATTATTGCGCAGAAATTCAAAGAAATTACTGGTATTGAAGAACGTCGTTATGTTGACGAAAACTTGGTGACTTCAGACATTGCATTTATTGCCGCTCAAAGAGCTATTGAAGATGCAAAAATTGATCCTGAAACATTAGATTATATCATTTTTGCGCACAACTTTGGTAATGTAAAACAAGGTGCTATCCAAGCTGATGCTGTACCAAGTTTAGCTGCAAGGGTAAAACAGAAATTAAGAATAAAAAATCCTAAGTGTGTGGGTTACGATATTCTTTTTGGCTGCCCAGGA
The DNA here is from genome assembly GCA_030153045.1 of Flavobacterium sp. Taxonomy (GTDB): domain Bacteria; phylum Bacteroidota; class Bacteroidia; order Flavobacteriales; family Flavobacteriaceae; genus Flavobacterium. The sequence continues at coordinate 11,069 of JASLID010000124.1, read as the reverse complement.
TGGATTGAAGGTGTGATTCAAGCCAATGCTTTTATCAAAGCTGGTATTGCCAAAAAATGTTTGATTATTGGGGCTGAAACACTTTCTAGAGTGGTTGACATTCATGATAGAGACAGCATGATCTATTCTGATGGTGCTGGAGCAACAATTCTTGAATTAGTGGAAGAAGATGGAGGTATATTAGCACACGCATCAGCCACATTTGCAACTGATGAAGCTGATTACTTATACTTTGGAAACTCATTCAACAAAAACCTTGATGCTGATGTTCGCTATATTAAAATGCATGGCAGAAAAATATACGAATTTGCATTAAGTCAAGTTCCTAAAGCCATGAAAGAATGCCTTGACGAAAGTGGCATTCCTATTTCAGAAGTTAAAAAAGTACTCATACATCAAGCCAATGAAAAAATGGATGAAGCCATCATTCACCGCTTTTTTAAATTGTATAATCAAGAAGCCCCAGCTGGAGTGATGCCCATGAGCATTCATAAGCTAGGAAATTCGAGTGTGGCCACTGTACCCACTTTATATGATTTATTGATTAAAGAAAAAATAGAAAACCAGGAACTACATAAAGGCGATGTAATCATTTTTGCATCGGTTGGCGCAGGAATGAACATTAATGCGATTGTGTACCGTTGTTAAGAAAGTTACCTTATTTAAAATAAACCATGAAGCACATTTTATCGCTGATTATGCTATTTTCAATTGCAATATCAAACGCACAAGAATTGGAAAAAGTCATACTGGAAGATGTTGATACGAATGATTTATATTTAAATGATGGAGAATCTACAACCTTATATTATTTAAAATCGGTTCCGAAAGCTAAAATCAAAGGTGTACTAGTGATCTTACCATCTGGTGGAGAAACTACAGAAGATTTATTAAAACAAATAACACTGCATCAACTTGCTGTTGAGAACGGCTTTTTAGTTCTTATTCCTTCTATAAATTTTGGAACAGAAAACGGTGATGCTGAATTTTTAATTTTAGATAAAATTTTCAATACAATAACTAAGGAATATCATATTTCTAAAGACCATTTTATTTTAGGAGGATTATCAAATGGCGGAATGATTTCTTTGAGGTATGCTGAAAGGGCAGTTAAAAATCCAAACAAAACTTTTTTGAAACCAAAAGGTGTTTTTGCCTTAGACACTCCGCTGGATAAAGCCCATCTTTATCAGTTTTGTGAAAGGGAAATTGAAAAAAATTTCACTACAGCCGCAGTTGAAGAAGGAAAATGGATTATTGGAGAATATGAAAAACTGTACGGTACTCCTTATAAAAACCCAGAAAAATACGTGGAAGCTTCAATATTTTCGTATGGCGAAAAAGAGGGTGGAAATGCAAAATATTTGAAAAACATTCCATTGCGAATGTATACTGATTTTGATGTGGAATGGCTAATGAATCAACGTCATCGCGATTTGTACGATTGGAACGGAACAGACATTATTGCAATGATCAATAAGCTAAAAATAATGGGGAATGGTGATGCTAATGTGGTTGTCAGCTATGGAAAAGGGGTTAAATTAGACGGAAGCAAACATCCGCACTCTTGGTCAATAATGGATTCGCAAGATTGTCTTCAATGGATAAACAAACTATTTGACAAGCAAAACAATTCGAAAACTAATTAGCCCTGATTACTTCACTTAACTTTTATTCTTAGCTGAGTTCAGTGAACTTCGTTTGTCGTCGATATCCTAGCGTAGTGCAACGAAGCTAGATAAAAGCAAAAGCAGGAAAATGGATTGCTGAAAAGCTCGAAACGTTCGCTACAAAAATTATTTATTACCAAATAACGATTTAGGAATCATTTCTTTGATTGGGATAATTTTAAAAATCTGATTACCCATTGCGAAAATCACCAAACCAACCAAAGGTTTATAGCAAAGTGATATGAACTTATTGTCTAAATCCGGCAATACCTTTCCAACAAACAAAACCAGCAGCAAAATTCCTAAAACATACAGGTATTTTATGCCAAAGGGATGCACTCCAAACTTCTTGTAGTTGAATCCGATTTTTATCAGATTATAAGTCGTTAATGACAAAGCCGTCGCCAGCGAAACGCCTACAATTCCCATTTTAAACCAAAACAAAAAAATTAAATTGGTAGTAATAGTTAGTAAAGCCAAGGCAATTGTAGTGGTATTGTTGAATTTATAATATTTAGAATTGGATATAATGTAGCCATTGAAACCAGTCGCCAAGTCGAATAAAAAGGCAAAACCCATAATATAGACTACATTCAATCCTTTGAGCAATTGATGACCGTTTTTCATCAAACCAAACAAATCTTCAATACCAACTGCCACCAAACCAAACAATACTGTACCTACTGCGAACAGATAAAATGATGTTTTGTAATGCAGACTCTTCAAGTCCTTCATATTATTTTCGGCGATATAACCTGCAATAATAGGTGCAGAAATAGTATAAACGCCCAATGCTGGAACGGTAATCATACGCACTAAATTTAGCGATGTATTGTAAATGGCAACTTCGGAGAAAGTCAATAATTCACCAATCATCGTGGCATCAATATTCAATGCGATAACAGATCCCATGCTTCCTAAAAAAGTATAGACTGAATAAACCATCAGTTCACGACCAAATCCTTCTTTCTTTAGAAATGAAAAATTGATTTTCTTGGATACTTTTTCCAATCGGTTGAGATATATCATCATTCCTGCAAAAGCCAAAACGAAGAATCCTATGTATAACACTATTGAATTTTCTTCGGAATACTGATAAAAAACAAAAAGAACAAAAGCGACCAACATTCCTATTTTCGGGAAGACATTCTCAAAAATATTAGGCACTACAATGCGCTTTTTTATGGAGATATATTTGGAACACAATTGGATTAAAGCCAGCAACAAAGCCATGGGTAAAATGTACTGACTGTATTCCCAAAAATCCATTTTCTTAATGGATGGAAAAATGAAAACAGCTAAAAGCAACAAACCAACCCCGATGAAGAAATTAGCAATAATAAATACAATTGAAAATTTAAACAGTTGCTGCTGCTGATTGTCTACTGACATTTTTGGAAAAAACCGCACATTGGCGTGCATAATTCCTAAAGCTACCACAGGTAAAATAAGTAGCGCTGTTTGAAAAACAAACTGTAGCTTCCCGGCAAATTCCAAATCGTTAGGATACAAAAATACAGTCGACAGAATACCTATCAACGTACTAAAATAACCTACGATGCTGTATTTTAAACTTTGCCTTGCTACTACGCTCATTTTAAGTTATGAATTAAATCTCTTGATTACTCTATTTCTTTGTCAATTTCCGCTATTAGGCTTGTTGCGCTTTTGATTATAGTCTCATTCCTTTCAAATAATTGTTGCCAAGGAATCAAATTTTCACAAAGATTGTGTGCTTTTGGCATGGTCAACACTTGAAATCTATTGTCCGTTCCATTCTCCTTTTTTACTAAATTTTCGATCACAAAATCCTGTAAATTATACCTGTAACTGTTCCAAGCATTTGTTGTGGTATAATAAGTGGGTAAATCCTGTTGGTAAAAATTCAAAATTCCTTGTTGTAAAACTTCATTTTCAATCAATCCAATTTTTCCACTACTTTTAAATCCTTCATATCTACTGGCATTACTTTGGAAATTCGGACTCACATTATACTCATTAAAATAAGTATTCAGACTATCCGCATTAGGTTGGTGTTTTAAACTCAATTTACTCAGAAATACAAATTTTCTTTCCGCTTTTTTGTAGATAATTTTGGCACCTTGTGCTGATTCAATAGTTAGTTTTAAATCAGATTTCAAACCAATCAAAAACTTATTTACCTCTTCTTGTTGATGTCTATGTTCACTCCAACCATGTAACCAAATAGAAAGTGTAACTGCGAAGACAATAATAAAAATCTCAATAACAATTTCTTTTGTTTTCTCCCCCAAGGTAAGTTTTTGGTGTTTCATGGTGCGGTAAATTTTCTTTGTATGTTTGGTTATTTCTTCTTGCATGTATTTTTAGTATCGAAAGTTAATTTTAGAAGTGTTTGAAAATGCATTTAAATAACATCAAATTATTTAGGAATAAATATAAAGTTATTAATATATTGGTTAAAATCATTCAAGTATTCGTCTTTCTGAAAATTAGCCATTTGAGAAACATCAAAAGATTGCAAACTCAATGTTTTTCTATCAAAATAAAATACTTCATAACCAAAACCTTTAATATAATCGAATATTTCATTGATAGCATACTTCGCGTGGCGTAACTCAATTTCGATAATAAAAATAGGCTTGATCGTCTGCAAAATAGTTGAACTTCCTTTTATCGAATCGAACTCATGCCCTTCTACATCAATTTTTACGACATCAATTTTGGATACATTTTCCTTTTTGGCCCAATCGTCCAAAGTAATCGTTTGAATTTCTATTTTCTCTACCTCATCACCTAAAGCTTCCAGTGAGGCTCTTGTATCTTGCAATCCGTTCCCTTTTTTGGGAATATTTAGAACCGAAGTCCCTGTTTTCGATGAAACGGCGTAGGTAAACAAATCTACTTTCGGAAATAATGGCCTAATATAATTGACTAGACTTACATTCGGTTCAAAACCGTAAATTTCGCCTGATTTTACAATCTTTTCGGCTTGGTATAAGTAAATTCCTTTGTTGGTTCCTATATCAATAAATACAGAATCTTGTTTTAAAACCTGATTTAAATACAACAATTCCGGTTCGCATTTGTAATTCCCTGTTGACAAGGAATTCAATGTCTTGTAATAACGCTTTTTATATAACGAAGGCCAATAGGTATAAGCCAATTTAATTAAGGGTTGCAACATTAGTTTTGTGTTAATTCTATAAGTTGTTCTTCGAGTTTATTTTTAACAGACTCAAAAGTATACTTTTGAATGTGCTCTTGCAAATGCGAATATTCTAATTCTAGCTTTTCTAAAGCCAATTCGTTCAAAATTACAGAAAGCTGAGCTCCGTTTTCGTAGTACAAATTGTGCCAATCCATTTTGGGATAAGTGGCTGGAAACAATCCTACTTTTCCGTTGTAAATACAATCAGCTTCACTCCCACTTACTTTGGTGCTTCCGTAAATTTCATCCACCCAATAAAATGACGTTTTACTTTTTATGGGACACAACAACAAATGTGCCTTGCTAATGATTTCGCTATACGCTTTCCAAGGAATAAATTGATTAAAGTGCGTTATTGAGATGTTTTCGTGACACGCCTTTTCTAAGTTTTCTAAGTGTTGTAAAACCAAATCATTTTCAGGTTTTCCTAAAAAGGTAAAATGCAATTTAGATTTTGGAGTTAGTTTTGGTAGGATTTGAAAAAGTAAATCGACATCCTTCCGTTTATTCGAAACGTTGCCTGGCATAACAATTTGAATAACTTCCTCTTTTGGAAATTCAAACTGTTTGCAATAATTCATCTGGATTAATTTTGCTTCAGAGGTATAATGGCTCTTTTTTTTTATCTCGGTTAAAACCGAAGAAGAGATTACTCCAAACTGCTTAGCGCCTAAAATAACTTTTCGTCTCGAAGCTACATTTTCTTTCAAATACAACTTCAAGAAATACCAAAAACGTTCTTTTTCTGTAAAAATATTCGAAATCGAAATGCTTTTAAAAAACAAACTGAAATTTAGATTATGAACTAAGCATAAAACTGGTTTTTGTTGGAATACCTTTTTGTATTGATTAAAATCTCTGTGCAAAGTATTTACGACTACACCATCAAAACCAAAAAAATAGACTGCTTGAACCGAAGTGATTTCAGTAATACAGTCTTTTGGAATACTCGTTAGCTTTTCATTCACTTTTTTACTAACAAAAAAATGAAAATCAACACCTGACATTTCCTTTAACAGCAGGTACCATTGCTCGAGCAAAGCCGAATGGGTTTCCATCTCAATAAAGGCAATTTTCTTCATTTCCAAAGTGATTTTCTTTCTAATCCCACAAAATTAAAGATATTTGTACATATTTATTCGAAACGATGAACTATTATATCATAATTCCTGCTCACAACGAAGAAGTTTTTATCAGTTTGACTTTGCAATCATTAGTAGAGCAAACCGTTTTACCTTCAAAAATTGTTGTAGTCAATGATAATTCGACCGACAAAACAGCGGAAATTGTTATGGCTTTCGCCGAAAAACATCAGTGGATTTCATTAGTTAATAAAACTTCTGAAGCCATACACCTACCGGGAAGTAAAGTGATTCAAGCCTTTCACAAAGGATTAGAAACAATTGACAACCAATATGATATTATTGTAAAAGCCGACGCTGATTTAATTTTCCCTTCCAATTATTTTGAAACGATTATCCAACATTTTGAAAGCGATTCAAAAATAGGAATGGTTGGCGGATTTGCTTACATTGAAAAAAATGACGAGTGGATTTTAGAAAATCTAACCGACAAAGACCATATTCGAGGTGCTTTTAAAGCATACCGAAAAGCAGCTTTCCAACAAATTGGCGGATTAAAACCAGCTATGGGCTGGGATACGGTTGACGAATTGCTTTGTAAGTTCAATAATTGGAAGGTAGTTACCAATGAATCTTTAAAAGTAAAACATTTAAAACCAACAGGAGCTAATTATAATAAAACAGCTCGCTACAAACAAGGCGAAGCCTTTTATACTTTAGGCTATGGCTTTTTCATCACTGCCATTGCTTCTTTAAAACTGGCAATGCGAAAAGGGAAACCTTTTTTGTTTGTAGACTACATAATGGGATTTTGGAAAGCCAAAGCAGAAAAGAAAACGATGTTAGTTACTCCTGAACAAGCCAAATTCGTGAGAGCCTATCGCTGGAAAAAAATGAAGGCGAAAATTTTTTAATTTCTTCGCCTTTTATTTTATATAATTTGCAAAACTTATTTCTTTATAAACCTTGTGTTTGAGGTTCCTTTATCCGAATTTATCTTCACAAAGTAGTTTCCTTGTGAAAAATTAGAAACATCAATACTATTTATATTTTTAGCATTAGCAACTGTCATTACTAATTGCCCTAGTGTGTTATAAATATTAATTGAAGAAATTTCAATATCTGATTTTTTATTAATGTTTAATATATCATTTACTGGATTTGGATACAAACTAAAATAATTACTAAACGTAAAATCTTGTACACTCAACGCTTGAATTGTTGTAGTGTACGTATTAGTAGTTATTGGATAATTATAATCAAAATAAATATTTGCCAAACCACCAAAAGTATCTCCTGCGACTAGAGTTGCTTTTGTTTTAATTTTAAATGCAACATAACCTTTGTTAGTTCCAGTGGAATATGGCAAATTAATATTATCAAATTTAAATTCAACTTTGTTTCCTCCTGAAATTTTTGTGGTGAATAACGCACTTCCACTTAATGGCACTAAAGTAGAAATATCAAATTTATTAGTATCAACCACATCGGTAACATTTATGTTTTGTGCGTTGTAGGTTCCTGAATTTTCAAAACGAATTACATAGTGGGCATATTTACCTACTTTATCTGTCCCAACTGATGGTCCAAACGTACATGTTTTATCATTTGGATCGTATGAATTAACTACCGTTTGATTTAATATAAACGTATTATCATTAGGCGTTTCATCTATTTGTGCAGAAGTTATCGTTGTTGTATAATTTAAAACGCTTCCTCCATTTAATGGTGGGGTTTCCATTGGTGAATTTAGATTTAACTTTACTAATATTTCTCTTGTTTCATAAGGATATAAATTAGTATAATTCCAAGTTCTTATATTAGTTGACGAAGTTGAAGCTGATGGCGTTGCTGACACATAATCAAGAACAGCATCATTAAAATTTAATGTTACACTACCCGAATGCAACTGATTTCCTTTATTTTTATATACCAATTTATACTTAGCATCGAAGCCTGGCCTTGCAGCTTCCAAAGGAATAAATACGACTTCAAGATCTGGATGAACACCATTAGGAGTTATACAGAAATCTTGAACAACAACGTTTCCATCAGCTGGAAAATTAACAACAACATGAGTTGGTGAAACATTTCCATAATTAGGATTTTCCGTAGATGGTGTTAATGTATATGAACCTGTAGGCAGTGGAATGAAATATTCTCCTAAATTATTTGATATCAAAGTAACATTTGAAGTGCCAGATACAAGATTAAATTTCATATTTGGAAAATTAATATCGCTGTCATCACATCCATTATTATTGAAATCAAATTTACTAATTCCTTTTATTAGATGAGCATCACCTCCTAATAATCTTACAATGCCATTACACCATGCTCCATTATACCGCGTAAAATTACCTCCAGCCAAAATTTTTCCATCTGATTGAATTAAAATTGAATTTACAGCACCATTATAAAGTGCTTCAGAATTAAAAGTTAAATCAACTAATCCATTACTATTTAATCTAATTAGCTTACCCCCATCTGAAGATGATGTACTAATCAATATTTTATCATCAGTTTGAATCTTAAAAGTATTAATATAATTTGTACCAAAACCATTAAAAGTCAAATCATCTGATCCATCACTATTAAGTCTTCCAATATAACTGCCACCATCATAAACTATTTTACCATCAGATTGTAATGCAAAATTTTTATCTGCAACATATGCAGTTGAAGAAAATGATAAATCTACTGAACCATCAGTATTAAGTCTTTTTAAATTACCATTATTTGTCAAAATTTTCCCATCTGCCAACACAATTATTTTAGATGCTCCTCCTGAATGAATGAATGACGAATCTAATGTTCCATCTGGATTTATTCTTATTATACTGTTTGTGATTGGTATTCCATTAAAAAAATCAAAATACCCGCTAAGTAATATTTTACCGTCTGATTGTATAGCTAAAGTGTGTAGTTCAGCATTTCTCCCTTGAGCAGTTGTAAATCCTGTTCCTATATTAAATGAAGTATCTATACTATAATCCGAATTTAATCTTATTAATCCATTAGCTGTGGTATTGTTATATTTTGTAAAATAACCACATACAACCATTTTCCCATCAGGCTGAATAACCATATCCTGAGTTGAAATTTGTTCACCAACTTCTTTTTTATTAAACCCAGAAAGTAAATTATTATTAAAAATTGGGATACCATCATTATTAATTCTTTTAATTCCTCTATTATAAGGAAATCTCGATTCTCCTAATAAAACGATATCATTATTATTGGTTTTAACAATACTCTCTACAGGGAAATTAAAATCTTTTTCTTCGTTTAATAAGTTCCCATTTGTATCCAACTTCAAAAAAAGACCCACTTTAAAATCATTAAAAAATTTTTCAATCTCACCATAGGAATTTGACGCTCCTGTACTGGTATAATTAATACCATTTGCATTTAGCAGTACCCAAACATCTCCATTAGACTGTAACACAAGTGAGGTCACATCACTTTTAAAACCATTTCCAACATTAAAACTAGCATCAATACTCCCGTCAGGGTTTAATCGTATTAAACTTCCTGCAGTAGTAGTTCCGTATTTGATAAACTCACCTCCAACTAAAATTTTCCCATCAGGTTGAATTTTAACCGAAGTAACACCTTGATTATCACAAGAATTAATATATACACCAGTAAAACCCAATCCTGCAAAAGTAGTATCTAAAGTACCATTAGCATTAAGTCGAATAAGTTGTTTTGCAGTAACTGTTGTGTTATTGAACGCATTAAATCTCCCTCCAATTAATATTTTCCCATCAGATTGAACATCAATTGTATTAACTGTACAATTAAAATTCGTACTTGACATGTTTGAATAAAAAACATTGTCAAAAACACCGTTACTGCTAAACTTTTGAATATTGGTTCCAAAACGATCACAAACATATATGGAACCATCAGGTGCTATGTTAAAAATTTTTTGAGTAACATTGACTTGAGTAAATGAAGAATCTTCACTACCATCTGCGTTTAATCTTTTTATATAATTACTTTCATCATGTAATATTTTATCATTATTTAGAATCTTTAAATAGTTACCATTGCAATTATAGAATCCTAATGAAAAAGTTGTATCTAAAGAACCATTAAGGTTAAATCTCGCAACCACATTACAGCCATATACAAAACCACTATCATCAGGAACTGGAAAATTAGCAATATTTGCAACAATCTTACCATTTGATTGTATTCCAATCGATTTGACCACTGGTTGTTGTTGTGGATTACTAGATTGTGGAATATCAAGTCTAAAAGTAGGATCAATTGTTTGATCACTATTAAGTCTTAAAATATTATACTTACATTTTATAAACTCACCACTACCTGAACCTAAATAATATCCATCAAAATTACCTACCATAATAATCCTACCATCTGACTGAGTAACACACTGATTTACATTGCGATTAACAAATACTTTATTAGGTTTATAATTAAATGTTGGATCAATATCAGCCGGATTCTGACCTAAAGTAACAGTAACAATAAAAAAAGTAAGTAGTAGGTAAATTTTTCTCATGGTATTTGAATTTGTACGCAAAGATATCATTTTCAATTTAATGACATCGTAAGAAATTATAAGATAAGACCTTAAAAAAACAAAGAAAAACAGGTTATACCAAAATCTTTTACAGTTCAATATGTTATACTATTTAGAGAGATAGTAAATTTTATTTTAAAGTTTTAGTCAATAGTAAAATAATAAGAATACAGTTCAAAATAATGCTAAACCACAACTCTAACTCATCACAATTTTTGTATTTTCGCTTATATTTTAAAGCCAATGATGTTAATTCGTTACTTAACGCAAATAGGGAGATACTTTATGATGATAAAGGAAATCTTCAAAAAACCAACCAAGTGGTCGGTAATGAGAAACTTAATATTTAAAGAAATCGACGACTTGATTATTGATTCTTTAGGAATTGTTGCTTTTATTTCATTTTTCGTCGGTGGAGTTGTAGCTATTCAAACGGCTTTAAACTTAACCAATCCGTTAATTCCAAAATATTTAATAGGCTTTGCCACACGACAATCGGTAATTTTAGAATTTGCGCCAACATTTATCTCCATTATTATGGCTGGAAAAATGGGCTCATTCATTACCTCAAG
>JASLID010000019.1 GCA_030153045.1 Flavobacterium sp. | reverse complement strand
AGCTCAGTTGGTAGAGCTCCAGCCTTCCAAGCTGGTTGTCGCGAGTTCGAGCCTCGTCTTCCGCTCTGCTAAACCCAAACGAAAGTTTGGGTTTTTTTGTTTTAAGCTGGTTGTCGTCTCGTTGTTTGCAACGAGAAGCCTCGTCTTCCGCTCTGCAAAAAACCTCAAACTTAGTTTGAGGTTTTTTTTATTTTAAAAAGTTAAGGTTTTCTCCGGTTGCCATTTCAATAGCAAACTCATTTGGTCTGAATAATCTTGCGGTCAGTTCTCCTCTCAAAATAACATCGTGACCATAAGCCTCTAGCCAACTTCCTTCACGTAATCCTAAAACAGGAATGTTGCTTACGGTATGAAATTCGTTAATTCTAGTTTCGCGAGTTTCTCCCATGTGGGTTGAACCTTCAATAGGATCTAGATAATGTGGATTCAAGTTAAAATTGATAAAACCTAACGTTTCAAAACTTTTAGGCAATACAATAGGCATGTCGTTAGTAGTGTTCATGGTTCTTCCGCCTATATTACTCCCAGCACTGGTACCTAGATAAGGTATTCCTGATTCAACTGTGCTTTTTAAAACATCTACAATATCATGGTTGTACAATTGTGAAACCAATAAGAAAGTATTTCCTCCGCCTGTAAAAATAGCTTCAGCATTTTGTATGGCTTCGGCTGGATTTTCAAATTCATGAATTCCTTTTACATCTATATTTATTGTGGCAAAAACGTCTCTCACTTTTTGTGTATAATCCTCATGCGAAATGCCTCCGGGTCTTGCATACGGAATAAAAAGCAACGATTTGCAGTTTTCAAAGTGTACTTTAAGTGTGGGTAACAAATAGTCTAAATATCCACCATTGTATAAGGTAGAAGTACTGGCTAATATAACTTTTTTACTCATGTTTTTATATTGATTTTTGGAATTCGTGAATCTTCGATTTCATTTTTTATTTTAATGATGACCAAAGTTAAAAATTATAATTAACAAAAAATTACCAAGCCATTAATAATAAATTGGCAGGGGCTGCTTCTATTTTTACATCATAATAGAACTTATGAAGTATATTTTACATTTTATTTTAATCATCATTGCGCAAAATAGTTTTTCGCAAACCATATTGAATGGAAAAATTATTTCCGATATTGCTGACGTTGAAGGAATCATAGTCCTAAACAATACCACGAAAGGAAATACAATTACCACAAAAGGAGGTTTGTTTACGATAGAAGCAAAAACCAACGACATATTGATTATTGCATCACCTAAATTGCAAGGGTTAGAAATTAAACTGAATTCAAACTCATTTGAAATGGATCCGTTAATTATAGAAGTGAAATCGAAACCCAATGAACTAGCTGAAGTGCAAATTAGAACCTTTACAGCAAAATCATTGGGAATTATTGGAAAAGATGTAAAAGAATATACTCCAGCCGAACGAAGATTGCGAACAGCGAGTACAGGAGGGCCAGTTGGGTTGATTTATAATTTAATTTCGGGAGAAAAAGCAATGTTAAAAAAAATAGTTGAGGTTGAAAAATTTGAAATGAACTTTCAAAAATTACTAGATTTGCTCACAGAAGATTTTTTCCTAACGACCTTAAAAATCACTAAAGATAATTTGAATGGATTTTTGGTTTTCGCTTCCGAAGATGTTGAAGTAGCTAAAATGTTGAAAGACAAAAATAAATCCTTTTTAAAATTAAAATTAGTCGAATTAGCCTTTAAGTTCAAAGAATTTAAAAAATGAAAATTAAACTATTTTTTTTCTTTTTTTGTATCCAAAGTGTTTTTTCGCAATCTACTCTGAATGGGAAGGTAGTTTCCGATAATGGAAATTCGGATGGAATTTTAGTAGTAAATTACAGTTCAAAGCAAAGTACAACAACCTCAAACGGTGGTCTGTTTTCAATAGAAGCAAAACCCAACGACATCATTGTTATCGCATCTTCGCAGATTGAAGGGTTGGAAATCCGACTTAACGTTAATTCTTTTAAACAAAATCCTTTAGTAATCGTTGTTAAATCAAAAGTGAATCAATTAGCAGAAATTGAAGTGAAGAATATTTCAGCTAAATCACTCGGAATCGTTGATAAAAATGTAAAAGAATACACGCCAGCAGAAAGAAAACTAAGAACTGCTGGAAAGTTTAAATGGTACAGCCCGCTTTTAATTCCTTTTGGAGGCATGAGTGTTGACGGTTTAATTAATAAAATTAGCGGTCGAACCTCCATGTTAAAAAAAGAGTTACAAGTTGAGAAAAAGGAAAAGCTTCTAGAGAAATTCGATACGATGTATGAGGAAGCTTTTTTTGTCGAAACGCTTAAAATCCCTGCTGAATACATAAAAGGATTTCAAATTTATGCTCTAGATGATGTTCAATTCGTGTCGGCACTAAAATCAAGAAACAAAACTTTGGCTACATTTTTGCTAGCAGAAATATCAAATCAGTATAAATTAATCACATTTCCTGAAAGAAATACTAATTTTACAAAATGAGAAAATTAAGTTTTTTAGCGGTATTGGTTGTCCTATTTGTATCCGTTTCATCTTTTGAAATGCACAAATTTTATGTGTCTATTTATCAAATTAAATATGCTCAGGAGAAAAAAATGTTGCAAATAACCTCTCGTATTTTTGTGGATGATTTGAATAACATCATCAAAGAAAAGTATCATGTAAAAACGAATCTTGGTGAGCCAAACGAATCTGCTGAAGATATTGCTTTAATGAAAAAATACATATTCGAAAATTTCTCTATCAAAGTAAATAATCAACCAAAACAAATCAATTTTGCTAGTAAAGAAATGGAAGGCAACGTTTTAATTTGTTATTATAATGTTAAAGAAGTGTCTAAAATTAAAACTCTTGAAATTCAAAATTCGGTATTGCTGGATTTAAATGAAGAGCAACAAAACATTATTCAAACTACCATTTACAACAAAAAACAAAATCTTTTGTTGACCCCCGGAAATGCAAAAGGAATGTTAAAACTGTAATAAGAATTTGTGCTTAATTAAAAATAAGTACATTTAGCTTTTTAAAACACATAGTTCTGTATATGAAGAATTTCAATTTATTTCTGTTTCTAATCACGCTTTCAGGTGGTTTATTCGCTCAAGAAATTAAAGAAACAGCTCCCAAGCAACAAGGGCATGAAGATACTAACAAGTTCAGACAAATGTATGACTTATTGGCTACGCCTAACATGTATAGAACAGCTTCTGGTGCTCCTGGGCCAGAATATTTCCAGCAGCAAGCAGATTATAAAATTGACATTGAACTGGACGATAAAAACGCAAAACTATTTGGTGTTGAAACCATTACCTATACCAATAACGCTAAGGAATCTTTAGATTATTTATGGGTTCAGTTAGATCAAAATATAATGGCCAAAACATCTAAAACGCCATTAGTTGAAAACAATAAAATCAACCCTGCAATAAGTGCTGCAGGATTTTCCAGAACATACATGGAAGCAAAATTCGATGGTGGTTTTAAAATCGATTATGTAAAAGATATAAAAGGAAATCCTATTTCTTACACAGTCAATGAAACTATGATGCGTATTAATTTGGCAAAACCATTGGCTCACGGACAAAAAATGTCATTTTCTATAAAATGGAATTACAACATCAATAATTATATGATTGATGGTGGACGTTCAGGTTACGAACAATTTAAGGACGGAAACAGATTGTATATTTTAGCGCAGTTTTACCCAAGAATGGCTGTGTATAATGATGTCGAAGGATGGCAAAACATGCAGTTTTGGGGAAGCGGTGAATTCGCGTTGCCTTTTGGAAATTACGAAGTAAACATCACGGTTCCTGCCGACCATATTATGGAAGCTACTGGCACACTGCAAAATAGAACAGAAATCCTAACACCAACACAATTACAACGTTATGTTCAAGCTGAAAATTCGTTCGACAAACCAGTAATTATTGTAACACAAGCCGAAGCAACTGAAACTGAAAAAGGTTTTTCGGATAAAAAGAAAACATGGAAATTTAAAGCTGAAAACGTTCGTGATTTTGGAATTTCAACTTCTAGAAAATTCATTTGGGATGCTATGGCCGTTAAGCTAGGTGGCAAAACCGTAATGGCAACTTCTGTTTATCCTAAAGAAGGAAATCCATTGTGGGAACAATACTCTACAAGAGCAGTAGCACATACTTTAAAAAGTTATTCAAGCAGAACTTTCGATTACCCTTATCCAAAAGCGGTTTCGGTAAATGCTCAAGATCAAGGAATGGAATACCCAATGATTTGCTGGAATTTTGGACGTCCAGATGAAAATGGAGTGGTTTCGGATAGAACAAAATACGGTATGTTAGGCGTTATTATTCACGAAGTAGGACATAACTTTTTCCCTATGATTGTGAATTCTGATGAGCGTCAATGGACATGGATGGACGAAGGTTTAAATACTTTTATGGAATATCTAGCCGAAATCGAATGGGAGTCAACTTTCCCAGTAGATAGAGGGCCAGCCAAATTAATTGTGCCTTACATGAGTGGAGACCAATCAGGATTAGAGCCTATTATGTCAAATTCAGAAAGTATCAAACAGTTTGGAAACAACGCTTACGGAAAGCCTGCAGCAGGATTAAATATGTTACGTGAAACGATTATGGGTCGTGAATTATTCGATTATGCATTTAAAACGTATGCCAATCGTTGGAAATTCAAACACCCAACCCCAGAAGATTTTTTCAGAACGATGGAAGATGCTTCAGGAGTTGACTTAGATTGGTTTGTTCGCGGATGGTTTTACACCACCGATTTTAATGATATTGGAATCAAAGAAGTAAAACAGTTCTTTGTAAGTAATGATGCACCGGCAAATTTCACAGCACAACAAGCAACCAGACGTAATCGTTTTAGAAATTCTGGACCAATGGTGTATATGATTGAGAGTGGTAGTGCCGACTTCAAACCAGAAATGAACAAAGCATTAGAATCGAAAGAAATCAAAACGTTAGATGAGTATGTTACCACGAACTTTAATGAAGCGGATAGAGCGAAATTAAACAATCCTAAATACTTTTATCAAGTAACGTTCAATAAGCCAGGAGGATTGGTCATGCCTATTATTGTTGAAATCACTTTTGAAGATGGTACGACTGAAAATCATAAATTCCCAGCGCAAATCTGGAGAATGAATGATGCTGAGGTATCTAGAACTTTTGCTACTCAAAAAAGCATCAAAAAAATCATGGTGGATCCGAAGGAAGAAACTGCCGATATTGATGTAACTAACAATTCATGGCCAAAAGAAGAAGTTAAATCTAAGTTTGATTAATAAAACCTTTGTAACTTTGCACTTTAATCTTAGTAATTCTTTATAAAATGTTTGGAATAGGCGGCGGCGAATTAATTTTAATCATCTTTATTGCATTGATGCTGTTTGGATCTGAAAAGATTCCAGACATCGCACGCGCATTAGGAAAAGGAATGGCGCAACTTAAAAACGCTACAAACGAAATCAAGTCCGAAATTCAAAATAGCGCGTCTAGCAATGATTTACAATCGTTAACCAAAGGTTTTACTGAAGAAGTAGACCAAGTGAAACAAGGTTTCAATAAAATGGTTGCTGACGAAACGGAAAAAATTTCAGGAGAAAAGTCACTTGATATTACTTCCGAAATTAATGAAGTCAAAGAAAATTTCGAAGATTTAACCGGACCTATAAAACGCCAGCTATAATCTTGGAAAAAATCATTCAACTCGACAAACAACTGCTGGTTTTTCTTAACGGATTAGGGTCTGAGCAATACGACGGATTGTGGTTGTTAATTACTAAACAATTGCATTGGACACCCATTTTCTTGCTCGTTTTTTATTTACTGTATAAAAATATTGGTTGGAAAAATTTGTTGTTGGCTTTAGTTTCTATAGCTGTTTTAATCGCATTCACAGACCAGTTTACCAACTTCATTAAAGATACATTTCAACGATTAAGACCTTGTAACGATGAGCAGATCAATGGTATTATTCGAATAGTAAAAGACAGCGAAACCTATAGTTTTTTCTCAGGTCATGCTGCAAATTCAATGGCTAGTACTGTTTTTATATTTCTAATTCTGAAGAAATTTTACAACAAAGCCTATTTGTTGTTTTTATTTCCGCTCATATTCGCCTACAGCCGAAT
Source organism: Flavobacterium sp. (assembly GCA_030153045.1). Taxonomy (GTDB): domain Bacteria; phylum Bacteroidota; class Bacteroidia; order Flavobacteriales; family Flavobacteriaceae; genus Flavobacterium. The sequence continues at coordinate 194 of JASLID010000019.1, read as the reverse complement.
TTACTTAGGATTGCATTTTCCTGGAGATATTCTCACCGGTTATATTGCAGGAGCTACTTTCGGGTATTGTATGTACAAATTGTACTCCGCAGTTCAACAAAAATATTTGGTGTAGTTTTAGGAGCTTTTTCCAGCTGTCCGTTTTATCTTTTCTTGCTTAAAGAAAGCAAGAAAAGGATATCACTTCCATCTGG
>JASLID010000018.1 GCA_030153045.1 Flavobacterium sp. | reverse complement strand
TTCCTCCTTAGCTCAGTTGGTTAGAGCATCTGACTGTTAATCAGAGGGTCCTTGGTTCGAGCCCAAGAGGGGGAGCTTTAAAAGCCTGACATTACTGTCAGGCTTTTTTTATGCTCTTATTTCACTACTTGTTATTATGTTCCCGTTTTTGTCGCATAGGACGTTGTTCTGCATTATTCCCGCGTTGTTGCGGCATCTCTTGACGGCGCATTTGAGGGATATTTCGTTCCTGTTGCATTGGTTGTTCGTTACGTTGCTTCTCAACACCCCCTTGTTGTCGAATAGGCTCATTCGCGCGTCGTTGCATTTCCTGTTCTTTACCACGTTGCATTTGAGTTTCCTGTCTTCTTTGTTGCGGAATTATTTCACGTTCACGACTTTCCGGTTGTCTTGAAGGTTGCTTCATTTGTGGTTCTTTCTCTCTTTTTATTTCTCTATTGGGTTGCGCAACACTTCTTCTTTCGGTAATCGGTTTAATATCATTTTGTTTCAATACCTTGGCCGGAGCTGTTCTTTTATCATCATTTCCACTTTTTTCAATTCGTGGTTTATACAATTGTAATTCGTTTCGAGACATGCTTTGACCTGGCTTGTTTCTTTCCTTCAGATTGACTTGTGCAATAGCAGCTTTACTTCTTTTTTGCACATCGCTTCTATCCGGTCCTGCATTGTATCGCACCTGAGTTACCTTATCTGTATAAATGTTATTAATCACTCTCGATTTATTTATAATAGTGGTATTGTTAGAAGTACTTACATAGTAGTTACTAATATTTCTTCTACCAAAATCTCCTTCTCTTACAAAAACCCAATGATTATAAGGCACATTATAGCCACTACTATAAGCAAGGGTAAGACTGACACCGGGACCTATCGCAGCCCAACCGTAATATCCATCATAATAACGCCAAGCGACCCAAGCTGGAGCCCAATAGGTATCTGGAACCCAAACCCATCCGTAATAGGAATCATAAAACCAACGTCCGTAATGAAATGGTGCCCATCCCCATGAATAATTAGAAACCCAGGTCCATCCCACTTCTGTATATACCCAATAACCGTTTGTTCTATAAGGCGCAAATCCATAAGGTACATTAGGTACCCAAACATACCCATAATTGGGATTGTCTATCCAATTTCCGTATGGACTCAAATTATCATAAAACAACTGAAAGCTTACCGACACTTGCGCAGTTGCCTTTTGCGGTGCTACTCCTATCATTCCAATAAACAGAATCAATAGAATTGTAACTTTTCTTATTGTTTTCATAACTTTTGTATTTAAATTATCTTTCATTATTCAATTCCAATTGAACATCTGCAAGATTTATGCCAAATAAAGTTATTAAACTATTGGTTTTGAGCGTTATACGAATTTATTTAATCTGTTACATAATTGCCATTTTTCACTATATTTGTAGTAATGAGGTATTTAGCATTTATACTATGTTTTCACTTTATGGCTTTGACTATAGCGCCAATTGCCACCATGCTGTATGCCAAATTCTCATCAGAACAATGCGGATCATCCTGTTCAAAAAGCACTGAGTCCAAAAAAGATTCTGATGGTTGTGAAAAAGAAAACTGTTTCACCTCTTCCTGTTGTAAAATTCCCGTATTTCTGCCTCCAACGCAGAAGAATTCAATTCAATTTGAATTTGAATCAACACTTAAAAACAACTTCATCCTTAAAGAGCTTTTCCTTTCTTTAAGGCCTTTTGATATCTGGCATCCGCCAAAATATATTTAAATCATTTTTATATAAAATTCCAGCTATAGCTTTTAGCTCCCTATTATTATGCAACATTGTAATAGCGTATTTTGCTATAGGCTAATCTTAAAAAAATAATTTAAATAGTTAAAAACATGAAAAATTCAATCATAATTATAGTATTCCTTTTTGCATTTACCGGAATGGCAAGTGCACAGGAAACCAAATCAACAACTAATAAAACTGCTTGTTGTGTAATGGATAAAAAAACAGCCTACAAAGACACAAAAAAGACATGCGATATGGGAAATCCAACGTGTTGCCTAATAGCAGAAGCTGAAAAAACGAAATGCTGTGCAGATCATAAAGCAAAAGCACTTTCATCTAAAGGCGATAAAGAATCCTGTAAAACCAACAGTGCATGTTGTGGAGATTGTAAAAAATCGAAAACAAAAGCCTAATTAATTTAGAAAGGGCGTTTCAATGAAACGCCCTTTTTTTATGTCTTATTGATTTACTAAACTAAATTAAACTGTCGTTCTTCCTTATCGAACTCCGCTTTAATCCCCAATAGTAAATTCTCTTTCGACAAATCCTTTGTTTCTTCTTCCAAAGCCAAAAGCGAAGCATGCATAATGGCCGAAACAATCTGAGCTCCGGTCAGTTCATAATGTGTGGCCAACTGCTCCACCAGATCCGTTGCAACAATAGCCCTTTTCGGAAGAGCAAGTATCCATAACCTAATGCGCTCCTCTAGATTCGGTTTCGAAAATTGAATAATCGAATTAAAACGTCGCAAAAAAGCATCGTCAATGTTATTTTTAAAATTAGAAGTCAGGATAACCAATCCGTTAAAACGCTCCACACGCTGCAACAAATAACTCACTTCCTGATTCGCATAACGGTCATTAGATGATTTCGTGCTGGTTCTTTTCCCAAATAGCGCATCAGCTTCATCAAACAGTAAAATCCAGTCTTTGTTTTCGGCCAAATTGAATATCTTTTCCAGATTCTGCTCCGTTTCTCCTATATATTTAGAAACCACCTGAGACAGATCGATTCGATACACTGGTCGGTTAAACTCCTTCCCAATAAGCGCAGCCGTCAATGTTTTTCCGGTTCCCGGTGGACCATAAAACAACGTCCGAAATCCCGGAAGAATGTGTTTCCGCATCCCCCAATCTTCCAACAACGCCTCATGATGCTTCACCCAAAGCTTAATCTGGTTTATCTGTAAATGCACCGATTCATTCACCACCAAATCACTCCATTCCATCAAAGTATTGACTTCCTTCGCTGGAAAATGACTGCTGAATTTAGGCTTCAGCTTTTCCCCATAACAAAGCAAATGCACCATCTCCCTCGGAAGGACTAGCTTCCCGCTCATTAATGGCTCCCCATTTTTAACATCTTCCAAAAGCAGTACATTTTCCTTAAAAAACCAATGCTCTTGGGAAAACAACTGCTGAATTTCGAGTCGGTAATTCAAATTATCTTTGGCCAAAACATGCAAAATCGTTTCGCCTGTAGGCAGTAATCCCCGGTGATTCCCTTCTCTTACCCCTCCAAATTCCGGCAAATCTCCTCCTTCCGGATGCAGTTTTTTAATCACCTCATCAAAAAAATCCGGGAGCACATGTGGCACCAGCGCAATCAGCAGAATAACCGCTTCATCATGCGAAGTTTCTCGCTGTAGAGCCTCTCCAAAAGAGTTTTGAAAATCATAAACCTCCCCCGATTTCTTCTCCGAAAGTTGTGCTGTAATGTATTTCTTTAGTGCTTTAAATGGCATCTTCTTCTTTGTAATTTGTGTTTTGTTATTTGCTTTTTACACACCTCTATTTCACCTTAATAACCGGCGGTAACTCGTTCGGAATACTATCACTGATTTCATCAAAATCCGGATCCACAACTACCTTATCGTCTTCCACCATCAATTTCTTCAGGCTGAATTTTATAGAGGTTGGAACCACTCCTTTCGTCTCTTCTACATCGCTAATCTGTTGTCGCTTCGCACTAAGGTTTTTCAGGTCACGTTTTGGATGTTGGCCGTAAATAGCTTCTACAGAATAGCGTATAATACTGTTCTTCGATTTCGAATCGCTTGCCGATTTTCTTCCGGTAACAATCTTCTTAGCATCTCTTTCCACATTCTTCAAATGCTCTTTATTGGTGTCTTTTGAAAGTGGAGTCAAATTCGTATTGTTTACTATTCCTCCCACTTTAGCATTCAAAAGATGCCCCCTCACATAATAATAAGAAGAATTATTTCCTTTGTTCTGGCTAATGATATCCCATTCATCGGTCAAGCCACCACCGTCTTTCTGCTCCCCTGTTTCCTGACCTTCAATATAATTAGAAGAAAGCTGTTTGGCTTCCACTTTTTTTCCCAATCCTTTCGGATTAAGCGGTGACCATTCCACGATACTCGGCACATCTTTTTCCTTATCGCCAACCTCTGCATATTTTGATATCACATCTGCAATATTATTCATATGGACAATCAGGTCATTCCCCCATTTTTTTCTGTCTTCATTCGGTGTTTTTTCGTATTTACCCAACTCGGTATCCACTGTTTTTCCTGCTTCTTTTGCTGTTTCTGCAGGAGTGGTTTTACCGTATTTATCGTTTACGTTTTTACCTCGGGTGTACTTGTCTTTAAAAGTAACATCCTTAATGAAATCTTTATATTTAGAAGGGGTACTATGCACATAAAAAACAGGCTTGCCTCCTTTCTCCTCAAAAAGAAGGGTATGGGTTTCGCTACCCATCGAAAACTTCTTTTTGAATCCCAAAAAGATCAATACTTTATCCCCTAACTCTTTGGCTTTTTCTTTGGCTTTTTTCTTCTTTTTATCCACCCAGGCTTTTCCTTTCTCTACCGCTTTCATCGATTTGTCAATGAGCTTGGTCAAACCTATTTTAGTAATAACTTGCTTGATTTTCTGGGCAATTTTATTTAGTACCTGATCAATCTTTGGTCTGATTTTCTGTTGAATGAATTTCTGAACCTTTCCCACAATACCATCCAAACCAAGTACCGCCGCTAGGAAACTAATGGCTAAACTTAAGAATCCGCTCAGTACATTCTCGACTATCGCAGCTGCTCCGCCAATATCTTTTCTTAATATATTCCCGAAAGAATCTAAAATTCCGTCTATTATTTTTACGATTTGAGCTGCTTTCTGGAATAAGGTAATCACAAATTTAATCAGCAATTGCGCCGCTCTGATGAATCCTGCTCCGGGAATCAATAACGACAATAGGAATTCTACGGCTTTTCGGGTGATGGTTTCCACCACAAATGTTTTTACATTTTCAATCAGCATTTCCTTCAGGTCACTAAACTCTTCTTTGATAAATTCCCAAAGTCCGGTCAGTCCTTTTTCGTTCAGGATCTTGAACATGTTCAAAATATTATTTCCGGCAGCAATTCCGGCATCGACTCCTTTTTCAATAAATTCGAAGCGTTCTTTCCCGATGATATCAATCACTAATCCTTTAATTTTTTTGATGCTGATGCCTAATATCTGCAACACCAGACTCGTTATCCCTTCCAGGTTCAGCTCTTTGGGCAAGATGATTTCAGAGCCGGCCATAGAACCGGTCAGCCATTCTAAAACGCCTTTTATTAAATGTTTATCAATGTTGTTTTTGAAATTTGTAAAACCTAATCCTACGCCATCACTCAGGTTTCCAAAGAAAGTAATGGGATCATCGATAATCTGTTCTGCATATTTAGCGGCTTTTCGGGCTACTGCCTGAATCGCATTTTTTAAGTCAATGATCGTGTTAATGACAGCTTTGACAGCATCAATCGCACGGTCGAGCCAGCTTTTGTTTTCTTCTTTTGCTTTTTCAAAACGGGCATCCATTTCGTCTAAAGCAGCACTGAATTTCTCCGTAACCTTTTCTATTACTTCCCCTTCTTTACTTTCAACCGAGTTTTCCAATTCCTGAAATTTTGTTTCGGTATCTGTGAGTATATCTCCTGCAATCCTTTTGGTTTCATCCGATTGAGTCTTCCAGTACTTATCAACTTCCTCTTTTCCTTTTTTAATTGCATCATTAGCTGCTGTCAGATGAAAATCAACGGTATTGACCAAATAATCTGTCGGGTCTTTCATATCGTCGATAAATTCCTTTTTCGCAATATCAAAAATCTGAATCTCGCTTAACAGATCATCATTTTTTACAGTCGCCTTAATGTTATTCCAAACACCCGTATTCGCGCTAAGGAGTTTGGCTACTCTTCTTGAAAATTTATCCAGATTCGTCGTCAGACTCAACCCAAAAACTTTTTCCACATAAGTATCAATGGCCGTAAAAGCAGCCAGTACCAAACCGTTTGTGTGTTTATACATGAGATCTAAGTCACGGCTTACATCACTTCTAATTTTATTTTCTTCGGCACTTTTCTCTTTTTGCTTATCAAACCTTCCGCCTTTAACTGTCGTATTATTCAGCAGCATTGTGTTATAGGCTCCATTCATGGCCTTTATGCTTCCGGACTGCGTATTGCCAATCGTTTTGGCTTCATTCTTTCTGGTTTGATCCGTCAGTTCCTGCGCTTTGGTTTCGGAGTCCTGCTTTTGGTTGTCTGCCTGAATAAACTTTGGTTCATCACTGTTTTGCAGTTTTTCCTGAGAGAGATTGTTTTGTTTGTACTCATCACCCAACACTTTCGTCTCAGTCGTTAGGTCTGTTTCTTCATCAGGTCTCTTTTTGGGTGCCAATGCCGCTTTATATTCCGTAGTCGTTTTGGCTTCCGGAAGTTCTTTCACCAGTCCTTTTGGCTCTTCCAGAGTGGTTTCGTCGGTTGGGGCTTTCGGTAATTCAGGCGGTTTTATAGCACTTTGCTCTACTTTTCCACCAGCAATGCTCTTCTCTTTTTCTAAAGATTCTCCAATATTTTTCGTGGTGGATTCATCTACTCCGTTATCCCTAACACTCTTGGCTTCCTCTTTGCTTTCAATGGTTTTATTGATTTCTTCCTTTAAATTTTTTCTGAAATTTTCTTTATCAAACTTTTTAGAATCTACAGTCTGTGAATCCATCGTATCCACTTGACTTCTGTGGGCTACCGCTTTATTTGCTTTTTCAGACGGCAAAATGGCTGCATCCTGGGTTTCTTTTTTTACTACCTCAGGATCTTTATGTTTTTGGTATTTTGTAGATGTCGATTTTATTTCCTTAACCGGCTTTTGCAGAGACTGAATAGCTGTTTTTTTAGTTTCCTTATCCTTAGCTTTTTTGGGTTTTTTCTTTACATCAATAGGCGTGACAGCCCTCTTTTGGGCTTTATTTAGCTTAGCATCCATTTTTTTCTTAACTCCAAAAAATGGATTTTTAGACTTTGGAGGCGTCGCTTTAGAAGTTGGTTCTACTTTCATAATACCTGCTCAGTTTTATCACACATTAATTCCAGTGACAGGTTAGATAATTTTCCATCCATGGGGTTTTTACCATTCCAATGCCCCAAGGAAGTTGTGCTAATAATATATCATACCCTTTTTCTTCAACCCACAATTCATAGGTATTCTCGCGTTCAGCCTCGAGTTTTCCTTCTCTTTGCAGAAAGGTTTCCTGCAATGCTTCAACAGACGAAGTACTCATGGTTTTCCAGTATTCTAAAACAGCTTTAAGCAAGCTACGGCAACTTTCCTTCTCTGCTGCAGTTATTCTTAACTTGGTATTGACGACATCTTGGACAGGCAAACCGCAAAGAATTTTATTCAGAACCAGGTCATTTTCCTGAATTTTCTTCTTTCTTGCTACCAGATGTTGAGTCAGTAAAATTGCTTTGTGTTGACTCGTTTTATTCTTCCAAATACCATTTTCACACAATTCCAATTGTTCAAAAAGAGTGTTCAGAAACGGATGCAAAATGATTAATCCTGCATTGTTAATATATAGTGCTTCATCAGAAACTGTCGCCTCAGATTTAGGAAATTCTGCTTCCTCCTGAACGGCATCAGGTAAACTATCCTTCTTCTCTTGAGAAACACTTTGGCTGAAGGGCTGAAAAAACAGTTCCATTTCATAGTGCTCCAGCGTCTTTTCTGCCTTTAAAATAATTACTGTTGATTTGGAAAATAAGGTTAATTCATCCGCTGAAATCTCCCAAAACTCTTTGGATAATTTTACAAATTCTTTAAGAGCACAGTCTTTTATATTCCCTCTTCGATACAGATGACTGAACCATTGAATCAGTTCGATCCATTGCAATCCCAGTACAACATTTCCTTGAAATCTTTTCCAAAATTGTTTGATTTCAACAGACGTTACTTTTTCTGAAAGTAGCATTTCTTCTAGAAAACCCTTAAACATTAATGGAAATCCGGTCATAGACTCCATAACCTTTTTCTTAAAAGAATCGGGAACGGAGAAAATCCAGCGCACGATGCAAATGGGTTCTTCTTCGAAAATTTCAATCAGTTGCTTTAGAAAAACGAAAGTAATTTCTATTTCATCCACAATTTCGTCCAAATCTCTGGAAATGGTGTTTTCTGATAACACTCCGGTTTTTAAGAAATGGAAAAACAATAATGCTGCATGCTCTTTATTTGGAACAAAAGAATTCACCGCAATTATTTCGCCATTGTATTGCGTTGGAATAATTGGACTGTGATCTCTTAAGTAATTCTCAATTTGCTGAAGTGATTGCTGAATGAGCTCATTCTTCCAGTTCTTTTTCGAAATTTTCGGCAATTGAAGTTCTACTAAATCAATACTCCAGGTATGGTTCTGATACGAGTATTGATTCAGTAAAATTTCAAGTTTAGGATAAAATTCCTTCTCCAGCAACGCGCTCAATTGTCCTTGTACTTCTTTTCCAATTTCTTGGGAAGAACACTGAATATCGAAATTATGTCGTTGGAGTAAATGCATCTATTTGAAATCTTTGAAGGTTGCCGAAAAATTGACCGCTTTATTAAAACTAGCCTCTGCTTTTTTGTTGTTTGCCGGGAAAACAGTTTTTATGTAATTTAATGGCAATGTAGTAATAGTGCCTTCCTCCTCAACAAGATCTGTATGAACCAAAACATAATGCTTGAGTTTATTATCTGCCGGATCCAACTGTTTTCTAAGTACAACCATGGCAATTCTATGGTGGTCTCTCCCCACAATAGGAAGGACATAAGTTAAAGGCACTCTATTCTCTTGAATATCGGGCACAAAATCTCTTAAAATGTCATACTCCTCTTTTTGGATTTCAAAAGTAAACACATTAGTAGCGCCAAAATTGCCGCCCATTGTGGTACTGCCTGCTCCTTTATTTTGCAATATCAAAAACAGATTGCAGCATTGTTTTTTTGTGCCTTTAAATGAATATTGATATAGCTGTGTGTCTGTGATAACTAACGTATCAATAGCAATCTCAAAACCATCATTACTATACTCTAGCATATCTGTTAAAACTTTCCTTAGTTCAGCAGCAGTATTGTTGCCGTTGTCTTTAATCTCTGTAATTTCATCTAGTATTGTTTGCAATGCTATTCCCATAATATTATTTTTTATATGTTATTTTTCCGTGTAAAAGTCATTGGAGTTGAAATCATCGGCTTTGAAATCACCTATGATCTTCACAACTATAATCTGCGTGTTTTCACACACTTCGCCTAATTGTTTGATAAGAACCGTAAACGTTGTCTCGCCTTGATCAAACTGGAAAGTATGTGTGACCACTGTGTCATTCGTCGTTACTTTATTTGTTCCGTCACCAAAATTGAATTCATAATCATGAGTGTCGTTAGCTATCGGGTTTGTAAAATGAAAGATATTTGGATTGCTTTCGTTTCTTTTTTCGGTCCATTTCAAGTCGGAAGACTGTAAGATTTCAAACTCAACAGTATTACTCAATTCACCGTCTACTTCATATTGCAATGAATATACTTTTGGTATTTTAATAGAAGCGTGGCTCGGAATCAGATAGTACTTATCGGATTTTTGAATCACAGCGGCTTTAGCAGTTCCTGAAAATATTCCGCCAGACTTCCCGTTGATTTCTATTTCGTATTCCTCATCATCGTTATTGCAGTATTTGAGTTTGTCTAATGCGATGGTTAAAGGCTGGCTCTCTTCTATTTTAATTTCAATGGTATTTCCATCACTGCAGCATACATACGGCAGGAAGAAATCGGCAATAATCATTTGCTGAAAAGGTACTTGCGGGGCGGCACTTACTTCATACTGTAAAACATCTTTCAGGTTTTCAAGAATATAGCCGCTCATTTCAACCGTGTAATTGGCATCCATGTTATACTTGGCGATTTCCAGCAAATCGTTTTTGATATTATCCGCTTCGTCTTTGCATTTATTTACAGAAGAAAGTCCTGGTTTTGATTTTAACTGCGATTTATAATCGGTAAATTTTACGCTTTTAATCAGGTCATTTTTTACGCTGGCGTCGATAGCAATATTGTCTTTATAAGCAGTAACAGCAGCCAATAAATTCGCATGGAATAATGGTGGTGCTGGAGCTTTAAAGATCGAAGTGTCTACATACACCAATACAAAAGTTCCTCCTTTGGTTACCCCGGCTTTGTGTTCTAATCCCGGATGTTTCTTTAAGAATGTAGAGAAGAATACATCTTTATATGTTTTTTGCCATCTGATGTTTGCTTCTTCATATATAACTGTAAAAGGATCTTCTAAAAACAATTCGTTGATATCGTCCATTCTGTCTATCAAATCTTCTGCAAGTGTCGTCAATTCGGGATTGAACAACTGAATGCACCATCTGTGGAATAAAAACACATGGTTCATCTGTTTGAATATTTCATAAAAAGACAAGTAATTTGGCAGGAACTCTTTCAAATCATTCGTCAGCAGATTTTTTAATTGTGCTAAAATATTTTTAAAATTATCAATGTTCTGCTTTGACATAATGTTTTTCGCAGCCAAAGCATCTCTCCTCAAATCCATCCATTTGATGACAAATTCAGTGATGTTGTAGACTCTTTTTCGAGCCAGATCATAATCGGTTTCCAAATCATCCCAACGTCCTTCAAATTTTAAGATATCTACATTTTTGCCAACAAAATCAACTGCATTCAATGCCGTTATTTTAAAAGGAAGGCCATAACTGTTTTTGATAAGATTAAGATCTTTTATCGCTTTTTTATAGTTCATTCCTAAATGACCTTCAACCCTAAAGAAATTATAAGGCTCAATGTCAAACAGCAATGGTTTTTGCACGGCAATCTTATTGGTATAGTTGGCTATATCGGAATGATAGGAAAGAATAGTGTCATTCAGACTTTTAACCGTGAGTTCCGGATTCCATTTTTTATTCAGATCCAAAATATTGTTATAATAAAACGGAATCGCTTTTTCGGATAAAGAAACATCACCGTAAGACGAAGGTGTAACCTTTATTTTACTGTTATTTGGAATTTCAAAAGAATTGAGAATATGAGCCAGTCTTTCAAAAAGCAGCGTCAGTTTTTTTAATTTCTTTTGTTCTTTTTTAGTCGCATTTAGAGTTTGGATAAAAGGCGTTCTGAATGTATTGGCAAAGGTAGAATTCCCTCCTAAAACCACATGAAACGGAAACAGTCCTTCGTTAACACAGCACACAGTAGGATAAATTTCCCTGAAAGCGATAATCTCGTTATAGGCCTGAACAATATCATAAATCCAATCCCAAACATATTGAACATTCGTGCTTGCTTTATGAATATTCACAACGGCATCAATTTTAGCTTTGCTGTTATCCAAAACCGACAAACTGCTTTGCGGTGTTAAGCTGTTTTTATGGTCTTCGTATACATTATCAATAGCATTTGAAATCCCTATGACCGAAGCATCATTGTATACTTTTTTAAAACCGTCTAAAACTTGAGTACCATTGATGATATTGGTGTAAGGAACATTATATCTCGGAAAAGTCAGTTTCGAATACACTTCAGCTGGTTTGTTTTCCTGCATCAGCCCTTTGGTAAATTCACTAATAGGAATAACCAATGGTCTAAGATTAAACTCCATTCTTTTCCCTTTGTCATCGCAATTGGTAGTTACACAATTCTTTTGATCAATCAGGGTAACTTCTAAAAATAAAATAACCACTTTATCATTAAAGAAATTAGCCGGAATAGGTTTCTTGTTGACCACATTCGAATCTGACTCCAGTAATTCAGGGGAATTTTTTATCGGTTCGTATTGCGCAGCATATTTAAATATGTTATTCAAATATGGTTCACGGATATAATCTGCATGTAAAAACTGTTCGGATATTTCAAAATCGTGATAATGGGAAAGTGTTTTTTCTTTCCAGTTAATTTGGTAACCTAGAGACGTAACTGCTGTTCCGCATGCAATTTTAACAGTGTTAGAAGTGGGAAAAGAAAGTTCTAATCCGCAAACAATTCCTAATCCGGTGAGATTTTTTCGGGTAATACGATCTTGTTCCTCTAAGTGGCTCACAACAAGATTGAGCTCTTTTTGGCTTAAAACCTGATCCGCTTCAAAAACCGGATAAATAGGGGTGTTATATGCTTCCATGATATATTTTTATAAAGTTCCTAATGATGTATTTCCTAAAATGATAGGGTTGTTTGATTCGCTTAACTGGCAATCGTATAAATTCCCTTCCGGATAAATATTGTTGAGCTCTTTTAATGCCACAACGAGCTCATGTAATGAATTTTTGTATGCTAATTCGTCGCTTGGTGTTACGGTGTTTTCGCAAAACTGCAATCTGTAATACCTGTAATTTTCAAGCCACTTCTTGTATTTTGTTTGAAACCCGAGCATATCTGATGCATTTACCCAGCATATTTTCAATAAAACATGTGCCGGAGCTTCTTGCCTAAATATTTTTTCGGCATATTTTCTAAAAATCAAGCTTTTAAATCGGGAAAGATATCCAGGCAAAACAATTGTTGCTTTGAATGAATACGGATCATTATTGGCTTCGTCATCACATTCGTCGTTCAGGCAAACCGTCAATAAATCATCGTCAGAGAAAACACTGTTTTTAAATGGTCTCAACAGAATATGCTCCAAACAGTAAAAATTCTCATAATAGATATTGAGTGCTTTTATCATTTTCTGCAGATACGCATACGCTTCAATCTCATTGGTAAATTTCTTATCCAATCTGGCTATTTTCTTTGTATCATCTACCAGATAGAGGTAAAAATTACTGCCAATATTATCAATCTTATATAAATTCTGATCTAAAAAATGCAGTTGTGCCCAATCCCATTTTTCCTGTAAATTGACCGCCGGAGAAACAATTTTGAAAAGGAAATCTTCGGTTTCTGTTTCTACCGTCCATTGGGTTTGTGGGGAATCTTCTGTGACAATATCACGCAGTGAAATAGCATTAATCCCTAATAGTTTAGCCACTCGTTTTTCATAACCTCCTCTATGTTCAGTTTTCCAGAACGGATTAAACTGCATTGATTGGGAAACAAATTCGGCATTCAGATAATCAATCCCCATGCCTCTATTGCTGCTTATTTCCGGATAAGCATTGATGAATTTTTGTTTGTCTTCGATTAAATCTTCATAGTCAAATGACAATCCGCCCATTCCCATCGTATCATGAGAAACCCGATACATCATAAAAACATAGTCATTGAAGCTTTCCGAAAATCGGGCAATTAAATGATCCAAAATCCTGTTTCTTCGGTTGTAAAACTGCGCTTTTGTTTCGTACAATGAAGCATCGTTTAAGGATTCTCCATCTAACAATTTAGCTTCCAGCAGACCGGAATACAACTTTGCTGAATAAAATTCTTTCCCGGTTAAATCATTCTTTTCAAGAAATACAGGAAAATACGTCCGGTCTAAAGGCTTGGTATCGAAAAGGTCTTTGGCATTATAAAGCTGGCTGAAAAAATCGGCGATAATCTGCTCATAAAAATACAGGTAGCCTTTCAGTTGTTTGACCTGAGATTTTCGGAGATCGGTATCTTTCTCGGAAACATAATTCTTTCCTAAACCGTAATTGGCCGGAAATTCATCCTGAATACTGTAATAGTTTTTTAGCTCGAAATAATCCCCGTTCTCTATTTCAAAATCATTCTTGCTGTTTTGCAGTTTCTTTTGATTAAACTGGGTTTTGTACATGATTACTTTCTGCTCCACCAACATTAATTGGTTTTCTGTAAGCAAGAATGGGATGTTCTTCTGGAACAATAAAAGTTTCGATTTTTTAGCTTCAAATACCGGTTTGACGTCACCTGAAAGTTCTAAAACCCAACTTTTATTACTGGCATTTACAATAGGTTTTCCTAAAGAATTGTAAGCCGTCATTAAGAAGTTTTTGACCGATTTTACGCCTTTTACTTCCATTAAAACCGCAATGATATCTGAAGCGTGGATTTCTTTAGCCAACTGTGCCTTTTCAACCTCTTCATCCTTTAAAAAACCATGAGTTAATCTAGGACCCAGAAAAATATCTTCCGAATGATAGCCTTCATTAACCAATTGGGAAAGCGTGTAAAAATTAATCTTCGGGCTTATAATCTTATCAATCGCAATCTGAATCTGGCTCATCACTTCTATCGAATCGGCTCCGGGTTCAATTTCAATATCGGCACAAATCCCAATCTCGACTTTTTCAACAATTTCGGTACACAGATAATCTTCAGTAAGATTTCTGTTTTGATGTAACTTGATTTGGATGGTTGAAAAAATGGCCTGTATCTTGTCTTTTTTCTTCTCGAATAAGGAAATGATTTCACAAACATTTTGCTCATTATCGAAGTGATCTAAAGCCACATCAAGCTCAGCAGCGTCTTCCACAAAAATCCTGAAATGCAATGAGTCTGTTGGTTTAGAATATCGATTCACAATCAGGTAAACGATATCCTGAATTTTCTTAACACTGTCTATGGTAATCTTTGACGGCTTGTTCATTTTCTTGAACAACTGTGCGTCAGGATGGTTCCAATTCGTAAATTGAGGAACGATTTTAATACTTACCCATCGGTTGTTTTTCCAAAACGCATGCTCCAGGACTAAAGTATTCAAATCTCCCAAAATAGGGTCTTCATCCAATTCGATTTTTACTTTACTTAATCCTCTTAGTACTAATTTTGGTAGAAGAATATTCTTCTTATTGATATTTTTTAAACTTAACTTATCTTCTAATTTGTTGATGTATAATGTTGCTTCGTTATCATTGGGCACTAAATAACCATCTGGCCCAATCATTTTTTTAGTAGCCAATACCCAGGCATTGGAAACGCCTTCAACATCGATTAGTAATTTTCTGTAATCAATTTCCGTTAACGGTGCATTGGTGAAAATTGAAGCCGCCGAGAAAAAAGTATTGTTTTGAATGACACCATCCTTATTGGTTAAAATGTCTTTGATGTCGAAATCTGCACGATATCCTAATTCAGTTATGGCGTAGCACAAAACATCCAAAATGGTTATTCCAGGATCGTGCGGGTTATAATCTGTCCAAAATTGAGATCCTAACTGTTCAATATATTTTAATCCCTCTTTAAGCAAGAATTGAAAATCTTGTGAAGGAAGTAATTTTCGGTCTTTTTCAATATAGTATTCCGTCAGCATAATTATCTATTTTATTTCTTGTACTTGATGAGATTCATTAGGAATAAACAAAGTGAAATCGGTTTGCGGCGTGATTTTATTTAAGTTTTGTATGGCGCCGCCTACTACTTGATTGTTTTCATTTAAAACATACTGGCTTACTTTAAAATCGGTAATATAGTCCACATACGGCTGATTGTCTAACAGTTGAATGACGGAGGAGAATTCAATCTCATTTGCAAAATCCACTTCAGTCTGATCATAAGCCCATGGACTCAGGTATATATTAATCGTGTTGATTAATTCGGCGATATACAGTCGGGTATCCATTCCTTCCTGATGATGGAATTTTACTTTAAACTGAACTTTCACTTTCTCTAATTTTGGTGGCTTAACATTGATTCTGGCGTGTGGAGAAGCGATTTTACCCAAGCGTTCCTTAATCAGAAGCATTTTATTCAGGCTTAGAAGCGGTTTCCAGCTGATGTTAACCGAATTAGACGATTTGGCAATAGGGATTAAGGTTACATAACCTGCCGAAACATTGGAAATTCTAGTGTCATATCGGTAATGGTTCAAGGCTTTCAATCGAAAAACTTCCGGAAACTCTTCCAAAACGATTCTCTCATAATCCCAAGTTGTGATGGCTCTGTTTTTATGACGTAACCTTTCGCTGCTTTGCATGTATAATGAACTATCCGGCTCTGTGATTCTACCTCCAAAAGAAGCATACGGCTGAATGATTTTCTTAACATTACTAATGGTATCGTACGCTTTACTGATGGTTTCTTTAGGCGTGTTTTCTAAAAAAAAGGCACCGGAATTTTCATAATCTGTTAAAACGGCTTTCAGTGCCTGAACATGAATCCCTATAAATTTACAGATTGCTTCCATATTGGAAACGGAGATTTTTAGCCAGAATAAATGAGCCGGTAATTGGGTATTGGATACCGAACTGAATTCCGGAATGGAAACAGACACTAACCCGGATTGCGTAAGGGAATAGGTTTCATCACCAATGGCGTCAGGCTCGAGTGCTGTCCAATTATTATTATGGAGGTATTCCCAGGTTATGGTGGCAGGTTCCAATTGCGGGTTGGCAGTGCCTTCTTCTAATTGGATTAAAAAATTAAGCCCGTCTTTAGGTGCTGCTTTTTCAAAACCTAAATACACTTCGCCTTCAAGCGAATCCATTGAAGAAAAATGGAAAACACCTGTTTTTTTTCTGGCATATCCATACGGCAGCACATGATAAACTTCTATAGGATTGCTGTCTTTTTTAGGAGTCTTAAAATCGAAATCTTCACTTACCGAATAATCGAAAACGAATTCTTTAATTTTCGGTTTATAAGGCAGGCTGGATTTGTTCTGACTGGCGACAATGTAATTGTGCATGTATTTATTATCATCGTATAAGGATTCATAATCCAGCTCAATTCTGATTTTACCGTTAGAAACAATGGAATCTGTGACAATTTCATCAAAATGATATTCTTGTAGAGAATAATTATTAGTAATGGGTTTTAAATAGTCGGTCGATTTTAAATCATTTGTGCATTCCTTCCACAAACCATTGGCCATCTGAAATACTTTGACTTTATCTACCAGCCAGTTGGCGTATTGTTCATATTTCCAAACAATAGGAATAGATAAAGAAGCGACAGCCTTTTTTTTCATAAAAAACTCATTGGAACTCAAAGTCATTCCATTTCCGTTTCTGGGAAACTCTCCGAAAGGGTAAAAAGGTTTTTCAATATCGATGTTACCAAAATCAGATTCCAAAACAAACGACTTGAATCCTTTGACCTCTATATCAATTTCTATTTTTTTAATCTCATCAATTACCTTTCTGTTTTTAGGTATAATTTTCAGAACAGGAAATGCTGATTGTACTAAGAACTCCTTATGGATTTTCGCATCAAAAGGAACGATGCTTTTTTCGGTAGCCGGAATGGTCAGTTTAATGAGTTTTACACTTGGATTATTGTTTTGTGCTACACTCTGTCTTTCCGTAATTTCAATTATTTTCTCCTTACCAGTAATGTAAAAATCAAAATCAAAAGCGCCGAAATTAGTATTATTGATCCTCAGATAAATATTTCGCTCTCCGCTTTGCAGGTAAAGGATGGGGCTTGCAATCATGAAACCTTCCTTAAACTCTTTTTTGTTGTGGGTAAAAACATCAAAGCCGTCATTTTTAGCATTCACAGAAAACAGATCTGTGGTGTTATAATGCTGTTCTCCTTTGCGATGCAGGCTCAGGAAAGAATTCAGTTTGATGCCATTAACGGTTTGATCTGCTGTAGAAGCATAGAATTTTTTCTGCCCTAAAGAATTTTTACCGCCAATGAAAATAGTGTCTTTCGGAATTAAAAAAGGCTTGACATCAAAAGGTTCAACCACTAAATGCACATAATCAGGTTTGGCATTTTGATTTTCAATTCGCAGCACCTCTTTGTAGTAGAAATCCAGATGTTTTTTGGTAAACTCATTGAATTTTTCTTTCGCAATGTTCATTAATTTCAAAAAGGAAAGAAACAGAGTGTAATGCGGTGTATGTTTGGTGTAATTATTTAATTGGTACGCAACGGCACTTTGGGAGAAATTCTTCCAGGACAAAAGCAGTCCGAAAAGCTGCTGCACCGTTTTCATAAAAACATAATTTTGTAACAGCGGCGGAATGGCATCTGCATCATTGATCTGGTCGAAAACCAACGCAAACTTGTCGGTAATCAAATAAGAAGAGGCGAGCAGGTTTTCTTTTTCAGAAATGGCATCATCCAGTACAGCCGCTTTTTCCAACAGGGTGTCATATTCTGTTTTAATTTGGGTAAAATAGGTCAAAAGCAAGCTTTGCTGTGTAGGAAAATCAGAATTCAGCAGAATTTCATTCTTTTTGTTTTCGAATGAATTTTGCAGTAATTCAATATTCCAGCTCGCAATTAATATAAGAATAGAAGTAGATTCCTTTTGGAAAAAACCAGACCAGTTCCCATCGGCAATATCAAACTCATTATAGTATTTTACATATTGCGAAAGCTTTTGTACAAACAATATAAAATCTTGTTCTTTTCTTTCATCCAAAAGAAAAAAATCAGTTTGTAGCGCAGGACTAATTCGATCATTCTGGGTAGTCCCCATGCCTTCATGTATAGATAATATTGCGTTGCAATTTTTCATTTTAAGCTTATTGTTTTACAAATGTTCCTTCTTCTAAATAATAAGGGAAAACATAATTTTTTCTGGAATTTGTGGCTCTTACTCTATAAATGATTTCAACTTTGATCACTCCGTTGTTGGTGTTTTCCGTGTGAAATTCAATCTCTAATAAATCAATTCTGGGTTCATAGTTCAGTATTGCCGTTTCAATTATTCCTTTAATCCTGGTCAATAATGTGACGGTAATATTTTCATATAGTAAGGCACTTAAATCACAACCGTAGTCGGATCGCATTACTCTCTCTTTAAGCTGAGTGGAAAGTAAAATATGCAGGCTTTGGGAAATATCTTCCTCATCAGAAACCGTGTCTACCGTCCCTGAATGAGTATTAAAAGTGGGTGGAAATCCCCATCCTGTTCCTAAAAATGATTTGTCTTTCATAGTTTTTAATGTATTATCCTCCTATCATAACGGTCATGCAACCCAGAACAACTACGCCTCCATGAGCCGTAGAATCTCCCATTCTAACTGCTGGTTTTCCTCCAATTAATACTGATGATGATCCCATAACCAATGAATCTGGCGGACCGGCACATACGCAACTGTCTCCCACAACGGAAGCAGGCAATCCGCCTATAAGCACAGTGCTGTTTCCGCCGGGCAACAATGGACCGCCCACATGAGGTTTTGGTCCGTCCGACATGGGACAGGTGTGCATATCTGTAATTCTTGCTGCTGCTGCCATTTTAATTCAAATTGATGATTTGTCCTTTTAAATCCATTTTCGCCGTGGCGTCAACAGCCACCTGCATTCCTTCCACCTTAATATTCCCTTTGGCTTTAATATTCAAATCTTTACAGCTTTCAATAGTAATCCCCTGATCGTTTAAGGTAATTTTATTTTTGTTTTCATCCTCGATGACGAATCCTTTGAGGTCATCGCTTATAGTTAATATGTTTCCTTTTTTGGTGCTTAACTCTATGCTCTTTTTCTCATCATCCATGATAATTTTAGTGCCTTCTTTGGTCACAAAGCCTTTCAGGTAATTTTGTTCGGCAATAGGGAAAGGCATAATTTTAGTACTACTGTATAAGCTTCCAAGGATAATTGGCGCATCGGGATTATTTCCCAAACACCCTACAATTACTTCATCACCGATGCTCGGAATAAAATAACTTCCCATTTCATTAGAAGCGTTTAGTGTTGCTAATCGCGCCCAGACTCCTTCTCCTTTTTCTGATAAAAGAGGAATTCTGACTTTAATTCGGAACTGATTGTGAGGGTCTTCCACAATTTGAGTAACTACACCTATCTGCAGTCCATTTACTTTGTTCGATTGTCCTACTTCGGCATGACCGTTATTGGTTCCGGGAGTCGTGTTTTCGGTAAACCCCTTTTCGCTTTCGAGTCCGAAAGTATATTCCGTTTTCCAGCAGCCTCCTTCAATAGTGTGTATTTCCTGAGTGATTAGGAAAGGTTTCTGTACATCCAAGTAGGTGTCAATATCAGTGTTTACTCTGTGAAACCCTATGTATTCTCCAACTTTAGCTTTCAAATTACCGAAAGTGGTCACTTTTCCATAAATCGAAGCAAAGATGCTTTTTACTAAAATGGCGTTAGCTATCCTGTCTCTGGTAGCCTGATCAAATACCGTTTGACTCAATTTAACAGAGTGCGGATTTTCTGGAGCTTTTTGTGTAGCAGTCGCTTTACTTAATTCCTGTTTTTCAAGATCCCATCCTTCAATTGTTACCGATGATTTTATTTTTGAAGGATCATTCTTTGCTGAAAAGGCAAAAATATTGATGCCGTTTTCTGCCAGGAAAATAATCTCCTTCTTTTCATTTAAAATATCAACTCCGGTAAAATTGCCGTTTCGTAGTGAAACAGGCATGCCTATAGAATCCAAATAACCTATAAGATAATCCCATGGCACCGTCGAGGTATTATGGGTAATGTGTTCTTTTCCCCATGGCTTCCCTTGTAAAGTATCGCTCAAAGTCAATCCCTTGGTAAAAAAGGTGAGCTTGTCTTCAAAAGTCTGATTGTTATTCTCCGGTTCTTTAGTGGGTTGTGCCAAACGAAAACCTTTGTCTTTGCATTCAATTTTTATGATACTTTGGTTGTTCTCATCCTGACAGTCAACTGATTTTACAATCCCTACAAAAAGAGGCACCTTTTCATTTTCAAAGGCCACATTAACTTTAATTTCTAAAGGCGGATCTCCTGGTTTTGTGATGAATACATCAACAGGTAATTCTTCTTTACTTTCCGGATTCCTCTTGGAAGAAATAAAAGTAAACTTCGCAAAAGGGATTTTATTCAATTCAAAATGAACCGTAGCATCTTTCAACAAACTGTCCAAACCGGTATTTTTTTCATTAATTAAAAATTCCAGTTTCAGTAAGGTATCAGAAGGATAAAATGGTTTTACAGTTGGCATTTTGGTTATTTAATTGGTGGAAAATTTATTTTTTTCTCTAATTCTATTTGTCGGAAGCTTAAGAGTTTATTTTTCTTGGCTACATCAATATAAAAGGTGTTATTCTGATAAATCGATTCCGAAAGCAACACCAGACTGTCGTTCATTTTTATAGTCCTTTCATGCGTCAGATCCGGAGAGCTTTTCTTTTCTTTAGCTGCCATTTCCTTATGCTCTATGGTCTCTTTAAAAACACATTTTACTTTGGCCCGAATAGGTCTTCCGTCTTTTCTAAAAAGAGAATATTCAATATCCATGCTTTTCAGGCGGCATTTCAGTTTATAGGAGCCCCAAACAATCCTCAGATAGGCTGTTTGGTGTGTGTCTCCATTGTAGCCCATAATCAGTTTTTTAAACTCATTGACTTCCTTTTCTACGGTTTCCACCTCAGCAAAAGGATTCACTACTGCCGGTTTCAGGGCGTTCGCTATATCACCGGCTACATCCATAGCTGCTTCTTGTACCTTTCCGTCTTTTATTTTTCCTGGAGGCACAATACCGGAACTGTCAAAAAAGAATTCGAAATTAACTTCTTCTCCTTCAATCTTATTAAACTTTAAATCGGTTCCAGTAGTTCCCATCGCCTGTCCTTCACAAAAAACAACATTGTGTTTCATTGTGTATTTTTCGGGATTCAATTGAACAAAAATGACTTTATCAGCAGACCCTTTATATTCTTTTGACGGAAAAACCTCAATCTGCATTTTATCGATAATACCTAGCAATCCTTTTATCATCTTTCTGCTTTTTCTTTAATTTTTTCCAGTACTTTCTGGGTGCACTCCTTTACAATTTCCGATTTCATTTCCTGCAGTTTCAGTGGACTGACTTTTTGGACCGAATTCGGAAAATCATCTGGATTCTCCATTATGTTGACTTTAATGCGTAACTCTTTAATTTCGATTGCCATGAGGGATATTTAAAAATTAGGAACAGGAATTTCTTTAAAAAAATTATACTTCAAAGTGATAGTTTCAATGACTATTTTATTTTCTTCCGCATTAAAATCGCTAAATTCATAACTCAACGGAATAGCATGTGATATGTACCACACTTTAATGGGATTGCCTTTTTCATTCAATAAGGAGACAATCAGGTTGGCCGGATAAAAGATAAAATCTTCCAACGCCTGAGTGCACCACATAGACAACCCTGACATATCTGAAGTTAATCCCCGTTTGAGAACTAAATCCTGATACCCTGAACGAAGGGGGAAATTATGTTTGAATTTATTCTGTCCCCCTTCGGTATAAGGCTCTGTTTCCATAGTTACTTTTAATCCATTGACGCTCTGAAATTTTGTATCAATTGAAAATTGAGGCATTAATTCAAATACAACTGAAAAATGAAAGCCAACTATGGGATCATTACTAGCCATCGCTATTACGATTTGTATTCAACAGTAAAACCATTGTTTGCGAGTTCGACAGTATCGATAGCCGCTTCGTTGGCATCGGCTTTTAAATCGGTGCATTTCAGCGACACGATAAAACAGTCTTTCACCGTCCATACTACTCTTGGTGTATGGTTTTCATCCAGTAAGGAGATGGTAATAGTTCTTTTTTGAACCGTGTTTTGAGCCACCGTGTTGTACCACTCGAAAAACTCATTGTCTCCCATAAAGACCCCTCTTTTTAAGGTTACTCTTGAATTTTTCTGTAGTCCTGGCATTTGCTTTTTAAAAAATTCAGGGCTCGATCCTACACGGTGTTCAATAACATCCATTTCTTTGTTTAAGCCTGATACTTCTGTAAAGGCTATTTTACTTCCACCCCAGTCTACGCTGAAGTGAAACTTTGGTAACGGAAAATCAATATTAGGCATATCTTTATATTTTAATTGTTAGTTATTCTTTTTATGATCTTTGTTGCATTTGCTTGAATTCTAATATGATAAACTCAGCGGGTCTGGAAGGAGCATAACCAATTTTTACAATCATTCTTCCTTCTAAAATATCTTGTGCCGACATGGTTTCATTTAATCCAACCGACACAAAAAAGGCATGTTCCGGTTTTCCTCCGGCCAAAGCACCATCGTTCCAAAGTGTCGTCAGGTAATTGTCTATCATCCCTTTTACACTCACCCAGGTTTGGGCCACATTTGGTTCAAAAACAAATTGCATACAGGCTTTCTTTGCTGATTCTTCAATCATATTAGCCAATCTTCGCACGTTGATATAGCGCCAATCGTTGCTGTTTCCAGCTAATGTTCTTCCTCCCCATACTAAAAATCCTTTTCCGGTAAATTTTCTCAAAGCATTGATAGATTTTCCGCTTTCGTGGATATTCATATCTTGCTGATCGGCATCATTGATGTCATCGGTTAACCCGACAATACCATTGATACTCACATTTGCCGGAGATTTCCATACCCCTCTGGAAGCATCAGTCTGTGCATAAATACCAGCCATTGCTCCTGAAGGCGGAACCGTATTCATTGATTGTGAAAGTTTTGCTATGATACCTCCATAGAATGGGATTTGAGAAGTAAGATTGTTTTCTTCAAACAATAAAAACTCATCTAGGCTTTTGATCACATTATTAGTAGAATTGATGATAGAAGCATGCAGTTTCTGAATCACCAGCTGTAGTTTAGCAAAATCAGGCTCAAAATGAGGGGCAGGGAGAGCAACTGGAATACCAATAGCTCCTTCTTTAAAAGGATTAACTGCTGATTCCGTATAAGTTGAGATATTTCCCCACACGCTTTTAAATAAAGTGTCATTGTCTAATGCTGATAAATCATCAACGTCAGTAACGCCATCTGGTTTTTTAAGTTTTTCAAAGGCAAATTTGAAATCTACCAATTCCTGTGCATGTTTTTTCAAAAAGTTAGTTACCAATTCTTGAGAAAATGTAGCAAACTTAGTACTGGTCAAAGTAGGTGCTTCAGGTTTTCCAAGCGTTTTCAATAAAGTCCAAGCTTTATCGATGCTTGTTTTGACTTTAGCAACTGAATCAATTGGAAGAACAAGCGTATTAGGAACCCATGCTGCTTTAACAGTAGCAGAATCGACGATGATTTTTTCAAACTCTTCAATAGAATTTTTCACTCCTAAATTAGAAGACATAATGGCTTTAAAGTTAACTTTATCACCTACGGATCCATTAATATCGCTAAATCTGAAAGCATAAGGGAAGGAACTCTGTAAGTATGGATAATATGCTGAACCATATTTAAGGTTCTGATTACCTACACCGTCTCTAAACTTTTCACTATCATCTATAAGTCCCAGCTCCTGTTTTACATCCATAATGGTAAATCGGTCCATTAAATCAGCACATTGTCTCAATGCCTGTTGCTGAACCAATCCCAGTTTGTCAGCACCTAAATTGATAGCATCTGGAAACAGCAATAAAGTGGGCTCGTCAAATTTTCTCAACAAATCTAATCCGGTCACAAAATCAGCATCACTGGTAATCGCATCGTTATAGTCACCAATAGAAACGATATAACATATCCCTCCGCCATTACTATAGAAAAGGCGTAAGCTATTGTGCAATTTGTACTGGCTTTCCGTTACCTTTGAAGCATCTGTAGGAATCAGGTTGCCGTCTAAGACTACTGTTACAGAAGCTGGTACCGGTGCGCCGCCAAAAATTTGCTCAAACTCCATAAAAGAAGAAATTCGGGTAGGGACAATTGGCCCTTTTTCAGTATAACCTACAAATGCAGGTACGGCAGTTGCCACTTGGGCAATCGATGGAGGAAATGCATCAATCTCATTGATATATACTCCAGGTGTTTTAAGAGAACTTACATTCATGACATTTTAGTTTATTGTTTATAGTTACTTGTGATTATTCATCAAATTCTCCGGATTCTAACAATCCGATAATATTATTCTTATCGTTTTCCCAAAGGTCAATTTTGACTTTCTTAATGACTTTTTCCTGAACGGTAGCCGTATCCTGAACCGTACACAATCGCATTTTATACAATACAGAAGGCATGTATTTCGACCCCAGATAAGACCACATCTGATTGAGCTGATCCATCGAAAGACTTACTGATTCAACAGTTATTTTAGAATAGCTCTCCTTTTGCAATTCGGTCTTCGTCAAAAAAGTGGGATAATCAATCAGTTCAGTATGGTTGTTTTTATAATAGAAAGAATTGTTCTGCTGGAAATAACTGATGACGTTTTTGAGCTTTTCTAATCCGTCTAGGTATTTTGATAAGTTTTTATTGTATGAGCTGAACAATATGGAAATGATAAGATGTTGGGTCGGATGATTGTACCTCAAAATTTGAGTATGATCGTTCGTATTCTTTAAATATAGGGATTGGTTTTTAAGTGTTTTGTCCTCTTCAATGTTAACGATAGACAAAATAATAGGTGATTTGGAAACCAAAAATTCATCTCCATCATTCAGCGAGGCGATGTTGGTAATCTCAACAAATGTTTGCCCTGGATCAACCAGTTTACTGAGTTTTTCTATAACTATTTTTAAATTCATCTCTTTTATAAAATTTGAGTTATATCACTATAAACAAGCGCTTTAAAAAAAGTGAATCATTGGGGGCAGCAATAAATTCGTAATACCTTTCTTACAAAGAAAATAAAAAGAAATTAATTTTAATTACGGAAAAACCGTAAAAATGAGACGATTATGAAAAAATTTGTGAATACTTTTCTTTCTATTAATAAACCCCGTGCTGGCAAGGAAAACCTCTAAAAATCTAACCATTTTGTATATTAAAAAATATGATGCATAAAAAAACTCCGATAGTACACCGAAGTTTTATACAATAAATTTATAATTGGTCTGCCGCTTAACACATCAGCCTTAATTCATACCAAAGCCACAAAAAAGCAATAGATGTCACGCTGTTAAGTTGTTATTTTCGAAGACAATAATAAGAGTTAATCCCTTTTCAACCATCCTGTCACACTCATGCGTCGTTCTTGCGTCACAAGGACTTCGTGTTCTAACTCGTTGCTTTTAAAGAAAACCGTTTTACCTTGGGTAGGCGAAATCATTTGATTGTTATTCGTCTGATGAATCAATAGTTCTCCTCCGTCTTTTTCCTGCCAATCACTATTCAAATAACTAATCATTGAGAATTGTCGGCTAGAATTATCCTGGAACTGATCTAAGTGTTTGCTGTAAAAACTCCCAGCCTCATACAACGAATAATGAAACTCATAACCTGTAATTCCGGCATAACAACTGGAGTTCAAATAATCGATAAACGCTTCAATTTGGACAAAAAATTCATTTTCGTAAGGATTGTTATGCTTTTTATCCAACCAATAAATCACATCACTTCGCACTAAAGTATTATGAGTTAACTTTTCAGCGTTGCCAGTTCCAGCAGTAAGCAGTAAGTTTTTGTGATTTAAAGCCAATAAATTTTCCTTTAAATGGTTTGCGAGTTCATCACTCAAAAAATGTTCAGAAATACCTACGCTGTTTTCAATATAGCTTGCAATCAGGGCTTCAAAATTATTTTCCATTTTGTAAAATACCACCTGAATTGACAAGCAATGGCACAAGGTAGTCTAAAAGAATCCAAATGAATTATAATTAACTTTTCCTACCACATAAATGCTATTCGAATTTTGATTAAATTAGTCGCACTAATTTTATTCTTATGAAAAAAATATGGCTTTCTATATTCTTCATTTCCGTATTGTCACATGCACAAACAAAAGAAATGACAACAGTTACAACTCTTTTAAACAATTGGCATAAAGCTGCTGCCGAAGCAAAATTTGACACTTATTTTAGTATGATGTCCGAAGAATCTATATTCATTGGAACCGATGCTACCGAAAACTGGAACAAAAGAGCATTCATGGCTTTTGCCAAACCTTATTTTGATAAAGGAAAAGCTTGGAATTTTACCGCTCTAGAAAGAAATGTCTATTTTTCTAAAGACAAGAAAATGGTTTGGTTTGATGAGCTATTGAATACCCAAATGAAAATTTGTCGTGGCTCAGGCGTTTTAATTAAAGAAGGAAACGAATGGAAGATAAAACACTACGTACTTTCTATGACCATTCCTAACGACAACACCAACGAAGTAATCAAAGTAAAAGCACCAATTGAAGATGTTTTGATTGATAAATTAAAAACGAAATAAAAAAAGGAACGCAATGCGTTCCTTTTTTCTAATATATATTTTCTTTTAGTTTCGTAATCATTTCAACGGTCATGTTATCCATATTGAAATCATTTTTCCAACCCCAATCTTGTCTGGCAGCACTATCGTCTATACTTGCTGGCCAGCTATCGGCAATTTTCTGACGGAAATCTGGCTCATAGTCTATTGTAAAATCCGGGAAGTGTTTTTTGATTTCTTCCGCAATTTCTTTGGGTGTAAAACTCATTCCTGATAAATTGTATGACGAACGAATTTTAATTTTATCCGCATCGGCTTGCATAATACTTACCGTGGCTTTAATGGCGTCGTCCATATACATCATAGGCAAGCCTGTGTTTTCTGATAAGAAAGAAGTAAATTTTCCATCTGTAATCGCTTTGTGGTAAATATCTACTGCATAATCAGTAGTTCCACCACCCGGAGGTGTGCTCCAACTAATCAAACCTGGATAACGAATGCTTCGCACATCAACACCATATTGTTTGTGGTAATATTCACACCATCTTTCACCTGTTTGCTTGCTTATTCCGTAAACGGTCGAAGGTTCCATAATAGTATATTGAGGCGTGTTTTCTCTTGGGGTTGTTGGTCCAAAAACCGCAATACTTGATGGCCAAAATATTTTTTTAATTTTTCCAGCTTTCGCCAAATTCAACACGTGAAAAAGCGAATTCATATTCAAATCCCAAGCAAATGCAGGGTTTTTCTCGGCTGTAGCCGAAAGTAATGCTGCCATTAGATATACATCGGTAATTTGATACTTTTCCAGTAAATGCTCGATTTGATTGTAGTCTAAAGCATTAACGACTTCAAAAATACCATCGTTAACGATGTCATTATTTAACTTCCTAATGTCTGAAGCAATTACATTTTCGTTACCGTAAATGGATCTTAACTTGTTGGTTAACTCGGTTCCTATTTGCCCGCAAGCACCTATAATTAATATTTTTGTAGTCATGTTAAATCGAGGTTGTTGGGCAAAGATACTATTTTCGCAAAATATTCAGAAAATTATCTCTTAAGAACTTTAACACTTGCTATAATTCGAAAAACAAAAGCATTACATTTGCCCTTTAATTTTTTATATTAAATATGAAGTTAATCTTATCATTCTGTGCCTTAATTCTTGTTTTCTTTACATCTTGTAAAAACGAGAACGAAAACCATGAAATTGAAATAACAAGAGCAGCAAAAGAGCGAGAATTGGTGTTCAGTAACATCAATAAAACTTGGGCATTTACCCCTAGAACACTCACACCCGAATCTCAGAGCATTGCCACCAATTGGAACGAGTGGCGTTTGTTTACTTCTGAATTATATCAAAAACCAAAAGGAACGATTGGTGCTTTCAAACAAAAAACAAAAAGTTTGGCTCAAAAAACGGAGGTTTTACAAAGTACTATCCCAGAAAAATTAAACAAACCTCAAATAAAAAGTAGGTTAAGCGCCTTAGTTACTAAAATTAAAGCTTTGCAGAGTTTTATGAGTTTTGACCGAATTCCGCAGCAAAAAGTGCTTGATTTAATTACTGATTTGAATATTGAAGTAAACGCTTTTCAAGATCAAATTGAAGAAATTGTAAGAAGAGGAAATATTCAAATGGAGGAGGGTGAACAAGAAATGTTAAACCGCGTTAAAGGAAAAGCTGAAATCACAAAAGATTCAATACAAAATAATACTCCTCCAGAAGAGGTGATACAATACCAAGAAATAAAATAATATGAAAAAGAATTACTTTCCCTTAAATCTAAAATCATTTGTTTGTTTCATGGTTTTTATTGTGGCAAATTTAAGCCAGGCACAAACCACAACTTGGGATGGAACAGCATGGGATAATGGTGCCCCAACCATAACGGAAGACGCTATTTTCATTGGGGATTTTACTTCTGCTGCCGATATCGTTGCTAAATCAGTTTCGGTAACATCTGGAGCGCAAGTAACAATTGCTAACGGGCATACTTTTACCATTGAAAACAACATTACTGTTGATGCTGGTTCAAATTTAATTTCCGAAAACAATGCTAGTTTATTGCAAATAAACCCATTAGCGGTAAATACTGGAAGCATCAATTTTAAGAGAAATTCTATGCCTATGAGGCAGTATGAATTTACCTATTGGGGTTCGCCTGTTGCAGGAGAAACTTTAATTGGTTTTTCTCCAAATACTGATTCTGATCGATTTTATTCATTCAATCCAGCTCCTGGAACAAATAATTGGGTTGGCGAAACCAATACCAACATAATGACGCCTGGAAAAGGATACGCAATAAGAGTTCCTGACTCATATGATCCAGTAAATCCAACTGCGTTTAGCGGAGAATTTATAGGAACACCTAACAATGGGAATGTAGCTACAAACGTTGTTCAATTTAACGGAGCACAATTAAACTACAATTTATTAGGAAATCCTTATCCTTCTGCAATAAATGTGCAAACCTTAATTGACAACTCTACATTAGGAACGTTATATTTATGGACACACCATACACCAATGGCTAACAATGTTTTTACTCCTGCTGATTATGCTATTAGAACTCGAAACACCGGAACTGCCGCTTATGCTGGAGGACCAATTCCTGGGATTTATATAGCCGCTGGACAAGGCTTTTTTGCCTCATCAAGTACAAACACTACGTTAACATTTACTAATACAATGCGCGTAGCCAACAACAATTCTCAGTTTTTCAAAACGGCAAGCCAACCTGCCGATGCTCAGTTTTACTATTACAACATGAGCATGACCAATACCACTGGTGCGTTTACACAAATTTCATTAGGATATGAAGAAGGTGCAACAAATGGATATGATTTCCTTCAGGACAGTTACCAACAAGCAAGCACACCTGCAAAATTCTATTCTATCATAAATGGATCTCCTGGAGAATTTGCCATTCAAGGAAGAGCATTTCCATGGACAAATAACGATCAAATCCAATTAGGATATATCTCAACCATTGCGGGTAATTACGATATAACAATAAGCAATGTTGACCCCTTTTTTGCAACCCAAGATATTTTTATCGAAGATTCAGTTACCGCAACTGTTCATAATCTAAAAAATAGCGCTTATACTTTTACAACCGGAAATGGAACCTTTAACAATCGATTCAAAATTCTTTATGTTGATCCAACCTTGTCTAATACCGAGTTTGAAGCAAATTCTAATTCTGTATCAGTAAGTACAACAGAAAACGAAATCGTTGTCCTTTCTAATGACACTTCAATAAAATCTGTTCAAGTATATGACGTTTTAGGAAGGTTAATTTTTACCGAAGAAAATATCAACACCAATACATTTTCGACAACTAAAATCAATTCAAAAAATCAAGCACTAATTATTAAAACGCAATTAGAAAACAGCCAAGTCGTTTCTAAAAAATTGATTTTCTAAATTTTCATAATTCTTATAAAATTAAATCCCGCTGATTCTTTCATCGGGATTTTTTTTACCAAAAAAATAAAAAGTAAAAGTATCTTTGTCTAAAATAGTTATCCGTTGAGCACCGAATATTTAAAACAACTTTTCTCCAACCAATCTAAAGTAAATGATATCGCTAAAGCAATCGCTGGTGATGACAAAATACATGTAAAAGGATTAATTGGTTCTTCGTTTTCATTTGTCATTGAATCTCTTTTTAATAAAACTGAAAATTCTTTTTTACTATTGTGTAATGAAAAAGAAGAAGCCGCTTATATTTTAAACGATTTAGAACAATTGATAGGAGATCAAGACGTGTTGTTTTATCCCAGCTCTTACCGAAGACCCTATCAAATTGAAGAGACTGACAATGCCAATGTTTTATTGCGATCTGAAGTTTTAAACCGAATCAATTCTCGAGAAAAACATTCCATTATTGTCTCCTATCCAGAAGCCATTTTTGAAAAAGTAGTAACCAAAAAAGAACTCGAAAAAAATACATTAAAAATTGCCGTTTCCGATAAGGTTTCTATCGATTTTATCAATGAAGTTTTATTTGAATACGAATTCAAACGTGTCGATTTTATTACTGAACCTGGCGAGTTTTCAGTCCGTGGTGGTATCTTGGATGTTTTTTCATTTTCCAATGACAATCCGTACCGAATAGAGTTTTTTGGCAACGAAGTCGACAGTATTCGAACCTTTGATGTGGCTTCACAACTTTCGGTAGAAAAGAAAGACAAAATCACGATTATCCCCAATTTCGAAAACAAACTATTAAAGGAAAAAAGAGAAAGCTTTTTAGAATATATCAATCCAAAGACGACTATTTTTATACAAAATACCGATTTGCTATTGTCTAATTTGGACAAGCTTTTTGGCAAAGCCGAAGAAAATTTCGATAAGCTTTCAAAAGAAATCAAGCATGCATTGCCCGAGGAATTATTTGTCAATCAAAGAGAATTTTTAAAGCAGGCACTTAACTTTTCGATTGTTGAATTAGCTCAAAAACCAACTTTCAAAATCCAAGAAACTTTTGAGTTTACCATAAAACCACAACCCTCTTTCAACAAACAATTTGACTTGTTGATGGATAATTTGAAAGAAAACCGTCAAGTTGGAATTAAAAACTACTTGTTTTGTGGAAGCGAGCAGCAAGCCAAACGTTTTCATGACATTTTTGAAAGTTTAGATGAACAAAATCACGAGCATTTTGTAAAAGATTACGAAACCATCGTGCTTCCACTCCATCAGGGTTTTATCGACGAAGAAAATGGCATTGCTTGTTATACCGACCATCAAATTTTTGAACGTTACCATAAATTCAGCATTAAAAACGGGTATTCTAAAAAGCAAACCATTTCGCTAAAAGAACTCAATTCCCTTTCTGTAGGTGATTATGTAACACATATTGATCACGGTATTGGGAAGTTTGGCGGATTGCAAAAAATTCAGGTCGAAGGCAAAACACAAGAAGCCATTAAACTGGTTTATGCCGATAACGATATTGTCTATGTAAGTATTCATTCGCTACACAAAATTTCAAAATACAATGGTAAAGACGGTGCTCCGCCTAAAATTTACAAGTTAGGTTCGGGTGCTTGGAAAGCGTTGAAACAAAAAACAAAAGCACGTGTTAAACATATTGCTTTCAACCTAATTCAACTGTATGCCAAACGAAGATTAGACAAGGGATTTGCTTTTGCGCCTGACAGTTATTTGCAACACGAATTAGAAAGTTCATTTATTTACGAAGATACACCAGACCAGTTAAAATCGACCCAAGACGTAAAAGCCGACATGGAAAACGAACGTCCTATGGATCGTTTGGTTTGCGGGGATGTAGGATTTGGAAAAACCGAAGTAGCCATTCGTGCCGCCTTTAAAGCCGTTGATAACAGCAAACAGGTTGCCGTTTTAGTGCCAACCACTATTTTAGCATACCAGCATTATCGAACTTTTAAAGATCGTTTGAAAGACATGCCGGTTACTGTGAATTACATCAACCGATTTCGATCAGCCAAACAAAAAACAGAGATTTTAAAAGACTTGGAATCTGGAAAATTAGACATTCTAATTGGAACACATCAACTAGTAAGTAAAAATGTAATTTTTAAAGATTTAGGCTTATTAATTGTTGATGAGGAACAAAAATTTGGTGTCAACGTAAAAGACAAGTTAAAAACCATAGCACACAACGTAGACACTTTAACACTAACGGCCACTCCTATTCCAAGAACATTGCAGTTTTCGTTAATGGCGGCGAGAGATTTATCTGTCATCACCACACCACCGCCCAATCGTTATCCTATCGAGTCAC
>JASLID010000016.1 GCA_030153045.1 Flavobacterium sp. | reverse complement strand
TGTAGTAAATTCACGTTTACATTTCGCAAGAAATTTTATCTTTAACAGAAAATAATCGGTTCCGAAGTTCGCAACCTCGCCAAGCGCCGGAACGTTGTAGGTAATTTTAACAAAAAATGTCGCTAGACCTAATAAACAGAATTATTTTTATGGAATCTTTAGGAAATTCAGAACCTAAGGAAAGAGTTTCTGAATGGTTAAAAGAATCTGAAAAAAATCACACATCAGAATTTATTGTCAATGATGAAAAATTTCATTGGAGAATAATTTCGTCAAAGGATTTTGTGGACATAATAGATGAAAATGAAACAGATTGGTTATATATTAATTCCGAAAATAATGAATTTAAAGCAATCGGTAAAACTCAAAGCGGGTATGAAAATCTAATAGGAGAAAAAAATCAACTGGGTATTTTTACAATTTGGATATTGAAATCAGATATTGAAACTCTAAAAGTTTGTGAGAAACCAATTTTAATTTGGACACCTCATAATTTTGACTCTAAAATCGAAAATATAGATTACGATTTGAAAAAGCTTATTATTAAACTTCAAAATCCAAAAATTAAGATAACCGAGTTTGTCAGTTACAAAATATCAAAAGAATTGAAAAAACGAATTAGATAAAAAACTATCTACAACAGCGGTTTTGAGCAAGTGAAACTTTAATTACTCAACACACGATTTACCTGAACAAATCGCTTCGCATAATACGGTTCATTTACCGAAGAAATAATCACACCCGAACTCGTTGACGAATGAATGAACTTGATTTCACCTTGCTCCGAAACTTCAGTCACCATACCCACATGACTTACACGGCCTTTCCCCATAGTAGCAAAAAAGATTAAATCTCCTTTTTGAGCTTGGCTTCTGTCAATTCTTGTTCCGGCAGCGGAGGCCATTTCATGGGATGATCTCGGCAAAGTCATTTCAATGTTTTTAAAAGTAGCAAACATCAAACCCGAACAATCAAAACCGCCATTTCCTGTGGATCCGCTTCTATATCTTGCGCCTAAATTTTCAGAAGCTTTGGCAATCAGAAAATCGGCTTTGGTCATATTTTCAGGCGAAAGTGGCGCAACCGGAGTTACCTCTTCGTCTTTGTGTGGAATGATTTCAACGATTTTGAATTGTGAACTTCCTGAAGAAGCAACATCTTCTTTATCGTCTTCCTCCTCCTCATCTTCTATTTGAGGTTTTACCTCGACAACCTTGACTTGTTTTTTAGGCTCGATTTTCTCCGCCTTTTTTTCAACTGCTTTTTGTTGAACAGCGTCTACTTCTGCAACAGCAATTTCTTCAGTCGCTTTTTCTTTTTTAATGCCTTTTTTAAAGATCAGTTTATAGCCCACCGGCAATCCATTTTTTATTTCCGGATTCAGATTTTCTAATTCTTGTACAGTAACGCCATACTTTCTGGAAATACCATACTTGGTTTCTTTGGTTAAAACTTCATGAATGATTTCTTTATCAAGATTGGCTACTTCAGATTTAATTTCTTGCTTTTGGATGATTTTAGGCTCGGGCTTAACTTCTTTTTTGACCTCAACTTTTTCTTCCTTCTTTTTACTTTTCTCAACCACAACATCACCTTTGGTCGATACTGGAATCGTAATTGTACTTCCCAATTTTAACCCTTCGGTTTCAATAATTGGATTGGCTTCTTTGATCTTATCAATACTAACATTGTATTTTTTTGAAATTCCATACAACGTTTCTTTAGCTAAAACATCGTGAGAAATAGGAGTCGCAACAATTTCCTCTTCTTTTTTCCCTTTACTTGGAATGGCCAAAACCATATTGAGTTGCAATGCCGATTTTGCTTTTGGATTTAAATCTAAAATTTCGGCAGGTTTTACTTCGTATTTTTTGGCAATACTATATACTGTTTCTCCTTTAACCACAGTATGTTTTATTTTTTCTTGCGAAAAAGCTACTGTTGTCAAGAATAGTAAAAAAAGGGATGAAAGTTGTTTAAAAAATGTCATTGGGGCAAACTGTTTTTATTTCTAATAACGCAGAAATATAAAATTTCGCACAATATAAGAATTTTGAAATAAAAAAACTCCCAGCTTTCACTGAGAGTTTTACTTTTATGATTTTCTTAACTACTTGTTAAGCTTTTCCAGCTGCAATTAAATTTAACGCTGAACCTGCAACAAACCAGCCAATTTGGCTATCGTTGTAGGTATGGTTTGCTAAAATAATGTCTTTTGAACCATCGGCGTGAACGAATTCTAACGTTAATGGTTTTCCAGGAGCAAATTCTGTTAAATCTAAGAAATTGATGGTATCATTTTCTTGAATTTTATCGTAATCTGCTTCGTTAGCAAATGTTAAAGCCAACATTCCTTGTTTCTTTAAGTTGGTTTCGTGAATACGAGCAAATGATTTTACTAATACTGCACTAACTCCTAAGAAACGAGGTTCCATAGCTGCGTGCTCACGAGAAGATCCTTCACCATAATTGTGGTCACCCACAACAATAGAAGAAACTCCAGCCGCTTTATACGCTCTTTGAACCGCAGGAACTTCAGCATATTCGCCAGTCAATTGGTTTTTAACCGAATTGGCTTTTTGATTAAAAGCATTTTCAGCACCAATCAACATATTGTTTGAAATGTTATCCAAGTGACCACGGAAACGCAACCAAGGTCCAGCCATAGAAATATGGTCGGTAGTACATTTTCCGAAAGCTTTGATTAGCAATTTAGCTCCAGTAATATTTTTACCATTCCAAGGAGCGAAAGGAGCTAATAATTGTAAACGATCAGACGTTTCAGAAACAGCAACCTGTACTCCAGAACCATCTTCAGCAGGTGCTTGGAAACCAGCATCTTCTACATCAAATCCTCTTTTTGGCAATTCATCTCCGAAAGGCGCGTTTAATTTTACTTCTTCTCCTTTATCATTTAACAATGTATCTGTTAAAGGATTGAAGTCTAAACGTCCTGAAATCGCTAATGCAGCAACCATTTCTGGTGAAGTTACAAAAGCATGTGTATTTGGGTTACCGTCTGCTCTTTTCGAGAAGTTACGGTTGAATGAGTGAACAATCGTGTTTTTTTCACCTTTGTCTGCTCCTGCTCTATCCCATTGTCCAATACATGGTCCGCAAGCATTCGTAAATACTTTAGTTCCCATTTTTTCGAAAGTCGCAATAATTCCGTCTCTTTCGATAGTATATCTAATTTGCTCAGAACCTGGATTGATTCCGAATTCCGCTTTTGGTGTAATTCCGTGTGCAACAGCTTGTTCAACGATAGAAGCAGCACGAGCCATATCTTCGTATGAAGAGTTCGTACAAGACCCAATTAATCCCCACTCTACTTTTATTGGCCAACCATTTGTAGCAGCTTCAGCTTTCATTTTAGAAACTGGTGTACCTCTGTCTGGCGTAAAAGGACCGTTGATGTGTGGTTCTAATTCAGATAAGTTAATTTCGATTAATTGATCGAAATATTGTGCTGGATTAGCATATACTTCAGCATCGGCTGTTAAATAAGAAGCTACTTTATCGGCAGCATCTACAACATCCTGACGACCAGTCGCTGTTAAATATCTACGCATTGAATCGTCGTAACCAAAAGTAGAAGTCGTTGCTCCAATTTCGGCACCCATATTACAAATGGTTCCTTTACCAGTACATGACATTGCTTCTGCACCTTCTCCAAAATACTCCACAATAGCGCCCGTTCCACCTTTTACAGTAAGAATATCGGCTACTTTAAGAATAACATCTTTTGGCGCAGTCCAACCTGATAATTTACCAGTTAATTTTACTCCAATTAGTTTTGGAAATTTTAATTCCCAAGACATTCCTGACATTACATCTACAGCATCAGCTCCACCAACACCAATCGCTAGCATACCTAAACCACCTGCGTTTACAGTGTGAGAATCGGTACCAATCATCATTCCTCCAGGGAATGCGTAATTTTCTAAAACAATTTGGTGGATAATTCCTGAGCCTGGTTTCCAGAAACCAATTCCGTATTTATTTGAAACTGAAGAAAGGAAATCGAAAACTTCTTTTGATTGAGAATTCGCTACAGCTAAATCCGTTTTAGCGCCTTCTTTTGCTTGGATCAAGTGATCACAGTGTACCGTTGTAGGAACTGCTACTGTTTTTTTACCAGCGTGCATAAATTGCAACAAGGCCATTTGCGCAGTGGCATCTTGACAAGCTACTCTATCTGGAGCGAAGTCTACATAATCTGCACCTCTTTTAAAAACGCCTGACGGTGTTCCTTCCCAAAGGTGAGAATATAATATTTTTTCAGTAAGTGTAAGTGGACGACCAACAAGCTCACGCGCTTTATCTACACGAGTAGCCATGTTAGCATACACTTTTTCAATCATTTTAATATCAAATGCCATAATGTTAGGTTATTTAATTTGTAGAGCAAATTTACAAAATCGTTGTGCTATTAAAAACTTTTTAATCAAATATGTTTATTGATTCTGAATATTTATGAAAAGAGCAATTTTGATATCTATTTTTTATCAAAAAAGGAATGTAGTACACAAATATTAAAGAAAGTTAATTTTTATCCCTCAAGTTCATGATGGGTTTTTCAAAATATTGAAATAATAAGTACGATAGTATAAAAGTAGTTCCGAAATAAAGTAGCAAAACCAATATTGACGGCAGTTGAAACGCACTTTCTTGAAGCAAATATTTTAAAACAACCAGCACAATACTATAATGAGTTAAGTATACTGCATAGGATGTTTTACTTATAAAATAAATACTTGATGAAAGCCATGATTTTGAACTCTTCCAAAAAATAAAATATGGAAGACATAAGAAAAAAATAACCGACGAAAGTGTAAAATAAAAAACGTTGAAATAAATGGGACTTGAGATAATATCGACACCCAAAACATTTAAAATGACAAACTGTAGAAAAAATAAATGCGCAGCTACAATCAAAAAATAAATTCTATACTGATATAAAAAATCAGCATAAAACTGATGCAACCAAGCTAGCAAAACACCGTAAAGTATGGTGTCAAATCTAAAGATTACAATTGATTTGACGTTTGTATTCCAAACTTCCATAGTAGAAATACTAGTATTTAACAGATTCAAATAACGGAAAACATGTGCTAAAACAATTAGCAAAACAACAGCGATAAAAAACGACCATTTCTTAGTGAGTTTACTTCCAATTTTTAAGGCTACAAACAAACTAAAGGGCAATAAAATATAAGTCCACTCTTCTACTGATAAACTCCATGATTCTGAAAAAAAGCTAATAAAATAACTTTGAAAATTTTGGAAAAAGAAAAAATAACGAGCCCAATATTCTGAAGGATAACCTAAATAAAAAGCGACACCAACATTAACAACAAGGATCAAATAATAATTCGGTAAGGTGCGAAACCAGCGCCTCTTTAGAAAAATAAGAATATGCTTTGGCGAAAAACGATCTGAAATGTACTGTCGCAATAATATCGAACCAATTAAGTAGCCACTTAATACAAAAAACAGCTCAACACCTGCAAAACCGGCCAATCCACTCAAAGAAATCACCAATGGATTTGAACTATCAACTAAATAATATGCATGCGAAAACAAAACTAACAAGATGGCCATAGCGCGGACGACATCTAATCCAAATATTCGAGTATTATTTTGTTTTTCTAATGCATCCATTTCTATTACATTTGTAGCTATTCCGTTTTAATTATGGCTCTAAAATCAAAGATATACAAATATTTTGCATTTACATTTTTCCTTTCGAGTATGTTAGGAATAGTGACCTTTTATATGCTATCTAACCGACATAAAGCCATTGTAAAAACTCTTTTTTTACACAAAACCGGATTAGTTGACAACGATTGGATTGTGAATAACGACACTAAAGAATATAAAATGCGATCGCCAACGTTCCTGATTGACGGTATTTATAAATCGATGGAAGGCCCGAAAGCTTCGCGTTACATTCAGCTGAATCAAACTGAAAAATTACTTTGGATTACGGGTTTCGATGTGAAAGCCATCGACGCAAAAACCAACGAACGTCTTTCGGATGATTTTATTTGCCATATGAATGTGGATATTAATGACACGCAATATTTTGGTCATTGGAAAATGGAAGATCGAATTGGCAAACAATATCCTAGATTAACGTCCTTATCCAACGGACTAGAAGATTTTGATTTCCCAAAAGGGTATGGTGTTCCTATTTACGGTAATGATTATTTGAATGTCACTACACAATCTTTGAATCATAATTTACCTCATATTTTTAAGAAAATAAAACATGAAGTAACGGTCAAATACGAAGATTACAACAAAACACAAAAACCATTAATGAGCAGAACGGTATTTATTCAATTACCGTACGACAAAATCGACCCGTTCAAGGGTCCGTTGGATCCAGCCAGCAATCAGTGCGTTCCTGTGGAAACCAAAAATCACAGTTACGATGACGGGCATGGCAATATGCTTTCGGGACATTGGGTGATTCCAACAGGAATTAAGACCTACAGAAGTTCCATCACCGAACAATTGCAAATCAAAGACAGCTTGCGATTGCATTTTTCGGCACCACATGTCCATCCGTTTTCTACAACAATTAGTGTTTTTGATAAAACCACCAACAAAACTGTTTTTACTTGTAAAATAACCAATTTGGAAAACAAAATAGGGTTGTCAAAAATTGAACCGTTTAGTTCTGAAACTGGGGTTTGGATGTATGGAAACCACGAATACGAATTGGTTTTAACCACCAACAATACTTCAAAAGTAGACCAAGACATGATGGGAAGTATGTTTTTATTTTTCTATGATGCTGAATTGGACAAGAAGATTCTGAATAATTAAAAAAACTCTTGCTAACATTTTTCTAGGCTTTTTACCACCCTTTTTTTTACAAAACTGAAATAACTTCCTCCTAAATTTATTTTTAAAAATAAATAATAAAAACCTTCATAAAGATAAAAATAAAATTAACTTTGTATTTCAAAGTACTTTTAATTTTAATCACTAAACTATGAATGATTACAAATCTCTATTTAAAACTTACATCAACAAAACAGGTGTATTGGCTAGTATTATTGTTTCTCTTATAAGTACACTTCTACTTATTATTTCTTTAATAGGAATAGAATTTGACAATGACTCCTTAGAAGCAACCTGTTTTATAAGTTTAATTTTCGAGTTTACTTATGGACTTATTATCTCTCTTAAAATTTTAAGACACCGAGAAAAACACCTTCATTTGATTCCATTTCTATTTCTAAATTGGTTTATTGGTTGTTTTTGCACTAACGTTTTTATAAATATTTTTGAGAATTTACCAATTTGGGTTTACGTAGTAACCTTCTTGTTTTGCCTATCAAACTTTTTCTTATACAGCAATTATAAAAATAAATTTATCACACCTATTTCATATTGCATAAACGGATTTTCATATTTGCTAATTATCTATTATGCAATCTATCTACTTCCTTTTGCTCCAATATCGTTAATAGGCATTTTTGCATTAGGCTTAGGTTTTTATGGCCTAGTTCCTATGATAGTATTGATAAGCCATGCTATTTCTTTGATTAAATTATTACCAAATAACAAAAAGAACCTGATTTCATTTAGCATTGGAATAATAACCGTTGTGTTTAGCTTAATAACTTTTACAATCTTATTGGATAATGAAAGTAAAAAAATGAATGAAAATTCAATTACAAAATCATTCCAAAACAATGAAGATTTACCAACCTACATAAAAATCTCTCAAAATTTAAAACCAAATCTACTTAACGAAATACTACTTAAAAAAGATATCGTTTATATATGCACTGATGATTTTTTTGAATTTAGAGGTTTTGATTCGTTCAACCAAAATCAATATAACGAAAGAAAAACACATAATCCATTGGTAAATATTGCCTATTTATTTTCAGAAAATCTAGTTTTGAGCCAGGATGAGAGAATAAACATTTTAAAATCAAATTTTGACAAGCGATTGGAAACCGAGGAGCAGTTGTGGAGCGGAACAGATTTAGTTACTAAAAACATCAAAGAAGACATCAAAATCTATTCAGATGAGCGATTGGCTTATACCGAAATCACCATGGATATAGCTTGCGAAAAAGATTCTTGGGGAGACAAAGAAGCTATTTATTCATTTCAATTACCTGAAGGTTCAGTTGCTACATCGCTTTCTTTATGGGTGAATGGAATTGAACGCAAAGGTGTATTAACAACAAAAGAAAAGGCAAAAAAAGCATACACTCAAATTGTAGGTGTAGAGGCTCGTGATCCTTCATTAATGCAATGGAAAGAAGGAAATAAAGTTGTTGTCAGGGTTTTTCCTATTAGCAAGGAATTACCAAGAACATTCAAATGTGGCTTTACAACACCTTTAAAAGTTGAGAATCAAGAGATGAAATATATGAGTCTCAACATAAAAGGTCCAAACATTTCTAATGCGCAAACTATATCCAGAATTCAGATGGTTGGAAATCAAAAATTTGAAGCTAGCAAAGTTTTTCAACTAAAAAACAATTATTACATTAATGAGTCAGAAGGTTTAGACAAATGGGAAGCACTGATTCCACAAAGCAACACTACATATTCTAATGCTTTTGCTTGGAAAGATAATGTTTACGAAATTAAAGAGATTCAAAAAGAAATCATTCCATTTACTCCAAATGAAATCATTTTAGATTTAAACAATAATTGGACAAAAGAAGATCTTGAAACATTTATTAATGATAATGCCAAAAAATATTTTGTCTTCGTCAATAATCAAAAACAGGAAATAACTAAAGACAATTACAGTGATTTATTGCCACTATTTAAAAATTTTCAGTATTCGTTATTACCGTTATACAAACTTACAGAAAACAGTTTAGTAGTTACCAAATCTGGAACATTCTCAGCTAATTTTGAAGAATTAGAAATGTCTAATTACCTCAAAAAAATAAAAACAAGAACAAAACAGAAAAACATAAAAGTCATTAATATCTCAAATGAAATTAATCCTTTTTGGCAAACCATCAAAGAGCAAAAATATGTCGATTTTATTCAAACCGATTTAAAAAATTGTAAAAAACTGATTACTCAAAATGAATTTATTTCTTTAAAAACCAATGCAAATACTGTAAATATTGAGTCTGCCAATATTTCAATTCAAGAAAACTTAAAAACCACCAAAACCAACAGTAATGGTTCTAATCATATTTATAGAATGTATGCTTTTGGGAAAGTTTTAGAAGAACAAGTAAAGATTCAGGAAAACACATTGGCAAGCAACAAATATGTTTCTTTAGCCAAAGAGGCCAACATTGTAACTCCTATTTCTTCGCTTATTGTTCTTGAAACTGATGAGGATTATGAAAAAAATGGGATTGAAAAAAATGTAAATACCCTAGGAAATGCATCGATAAATAATGACGGAGCAGTTCCAGAACCGCATGAATGGGCAATGATTATTATTGCATTAATGTTAATTTGGTATTATTACAGAAGGAACCAAAAACTAACTGCATAAGTGAATTTCTTAACTCAAAATAAAAAACTAATTGTGGTTCTTGCCTTAC
Source organism: Flavobacterium sp. (assembly GCA_030153045.1). Lineage (GTDB taxonomy): Bacteria > Bacteroidota > Bacteroidia > Flavobacteriales > Flavobacteriaceae > Flavobacterium. The sequence continues at coordinate 18,431 of JASLID010000016.1, read as the reverse complement.
TACTTCTTATGGCAATGAACCACAATACAATTGCATTTGGTCTTGAAAACGATTTTCTGGGAGTTCTTTTCTCTATTATATTGTTTTTTATTGGAGGAAGAAATACAAACATTAAAGTCAATTATTACATTATTGCATTGCTCGTAGTTTTTGAATTTGTAAGCTACAGACTCCATACAAAATCATTGCATTTCCTTTCTTTATCCTTATTGGTTTGTTTGGTTTATTATAGTTTCACCAAAAAATTTTCATTCATAGCATTTATTTGTGTCATACTATTTTCCTCCATATTCAATAAGTTTTTTGACCACTTAACAACCGAAATAAAACAAGCATTATGTTATGGCGTTTATTTAACTCTAAAAAATTTCATCACTATTGATAGAATTGAAGGCGTTAGTTTTTACATTAATAATGCTAAAATTTCTATTGATACTGCCTGCATGGGTTTGTCTATGTTTAAAACAGGATTATTAACAGGAGCCTTGCTACTTACATTTGAAGAAAAAAAACAAGGTCATTATTTTAAAATTGTTCAAATTCTGATTTTCTGTTTTCTAATTGTAATTCTGAATATTATTTCCAATTATTTTAGAATTATATGTTTGGTTTTACTCAATTGCACACAAGAAAACATATTGCATCACACTGTGGGTTTAGTTTGTTTTATCGTGTATCAAGTTGTCCCTATGTTGTTTCTGATTCGATTTTTTAAGCCACAAGTAAAAGAAGTAATCTCAGAGAATCATCAACTGAAAGTATTTCCTATTATAGTAACCTTTGCATTGTTTTTTATAACCAGTTTGGAGATGAAAAACGACAAAAACAATGATATTTTATACAATCTTAATCCAAAATACAACATAGCAAAGGGTAAATGGATAGATAAAGAAGTCTTTAAAATTGCAACTCCAACAACGCTTATCTACATTAAAACACCATCGCACAAGCCTTTAATTTGCTGGACAGGTGATGGCTATAAAATTATTGAATCTAAAGAAGTATTAATAGACCATGAAAAAGTATGGTTCAATAAAATGGAGAAAAACTCTATTCAATACCACTCTTATTGGTGGTACGAATGTGGGAATAAAAAATACACTTCATTTATAGAAATAATGTTTTTAAAGCTACTTTATAACAAACCTATAAGGCTTATAAATGAAACTAAAAGGGTATAGTCTAAAATGGCTTTTCAAAGCACTGAACTATTTATTCTAATAAATTCAAATGCTAAATGGCATAAAAAATCATCTATAATCGGTAACATTCAAAATTGCTCCATTCGGATAATTGTCCAGTTGGTCAATAGTGTAGATTTCTTGTCCAATAGTTTCAATACTTACTAATGAATTAGACTCTTTCAAATCGATAAATCGTGGCAAATCGATAAAATTTTCTATTGAAGTATCTCGAATCTTACTTTGCATATCGGTATCGACAACTCCTGGATAAATGGCAATTATTTTGGTACCGTTTTCGATTGTTTCTTGTTCGACTGCAATGGCTTTCGTCATCATATCAATAGCTGCTTTTGAAGCACAATACAAAGACCAACCATAGTAAGGTTTTACTGCCGCACCTGAAGAAATATTAATTATTTTCTTATTACATTTCCAACTTTTAGTTGCGTTTAAAAAAAGGGAATTGAGTAAAAAAGGGGTAATGCTATTGAGTTGTATGATGTTTTGAATTTCTTGTGCTGAATTATTTTCTAATCGGCCAATCTTACCTAATGTACCCGCATTGTTAATGAATACAATTCGCTCAACATCTTCTTTCTTGAGATTATTTAACACACTCGTGAATACTTTTTCAAGGCTCACTGGATTACTTAAATCGAAAGAAATTTGAACAACATCGCTAAACGTTGTAGATTCATTTTGAGTTCGGGCAATGGATGTAATGTGATAACCCATTTGCTTATACGCTAATACAATTCCGCTACCAATACCTTTGTTACCACCAGTAATGATTAAATATTTCTTCACTTGTTTAAATCCAATTAAAACAATTTCTTAATAATCATTTCTTCAGTAATACCTTCCGCATCCGCTTTGTAGTTTTTAATAATACGATGACGTAAAATTCCTGTTGCCACGGCTTGTACATCTTCGATATCAGGTGAGAATTTACCATTTAGTGCTGCATTGGTTTTTGCTGCTAATATCAAATTTTGCGAAGCTCTTGGCCCTGCACCCCAGTCTAAATAGTTTTTAATAAATTCATTTGATAGCGCATTATCAGGACGTGTTTTAGAAACCAATGTCACAGCGTATTCAATGACGTTGTCTGCAACAGGGATTCTTCTGATTAAATGCTGGAAATCGATAATTTCCTGTGAAGTAAATAACGGATTCACTTTTACATCAAAATCAGAAGTTGTACTCTTTACGACTTGAACCTCTTCTGCAAAAGAGGGATAATCTAATTTTATGGCAAACATGAATCTATCCAATTGCGCTTCTGGTAACGGATATGTTCCTTCTTGTTCGATTGGGTTTTGGGTTGCCAATACAAAAAACGGCAAATCTAATTTATGATGTTCTCCCGCAATGGTCACTGCTTTTTCCTGCATGGCTTCTAGTAAAGCGGCTTGCGTTTTAGGCGGCGTACGGTTTATTTCATCGGCAAGGATAATATTGGAAAAAATGGGTCCTTTTAAAAATTTGAAACTACGGTTCTCGTCTAGGATTTCGCTTCCTAGAATATCCGACGGCATTAAATCGGGGGTAAACTGAATTCGCTTAAAGTTTAAACCCAAAGCTTGCGCAATGGTATTTACCATTAAGGTTTTAGCCAATCCTGGAACTCCAACCAATAAGGCGTGACCTCCGGAAAAAATACTCAAAACGATTTGATTTACTACGTCGTCCTGACCTACAATAATTTTAGCAATTTCTTGTTTTAGCTCTTTTTGTTTTTGAACTAGATTTTGAATGGCAGCAACATCAGACATGTGAATTATGAATTACAAATTATGAATTACGAATGTAAGCAAAAATTCTAATAATTTCCTGTTTTAGCCCCGGTAGTAGTGAAAATCCTCTTGTTGTGAACTGACAAGTTCATAACAAGAGATTGTAGCGAATAACGGGAAACAAAAATGGCCTGGGAAACCCAAGCCATTTGCTACTCTTAAATAGATAAAAATTATTTTTTCAACCAGTTGTTGGTATAGGTACAATCACGGTATTCTCCGTTGATTTTCACATAGGTTTCTCTGATTTTTTCTTCAGACCATTTTGCGATGGCTTTGATTTGCTTTTCTTTTAAGGCCAATTCTTTTAAACGAGTATAATCTTTTGCATAATCGGCAGTATGCTCTTCAAAACGATTGGTTACTGTCATGATTTTGTAAAACTTCCCTCCAGTACGGTCTTCATCGGTTGTTGGCAATGATATTTCGTTATCTTTTAGGCTCACTACTTGGTTGTACAACGAAGGATCCATTTTAGTTAACTCAAAACGAGTGTCTTGTGTTTTAGGATTGGTTAATACCCCACCGTCATTACGTGTTTCTTTTTCGTCAGAAAGTGTACGGGCAGCTTCAGCAAAAGTGATTTCTTTGTTTAAAATTCTGGCACGAATAGATTCTATTTTTTCTTTGGCTGACTTTAAAGCTTCAGTAGAAACTTTAGGTGAAATTACAATATGTCGTAATTCTATATCTTGTCCTTTCACTTTTTCAAGGTAAATAATATGATACCCAAATTCTGTTTCGAATGGATCTGAAATTTCGCCTTCATTTAAACTAAAAGCAACATCTTTGAACTCTTTTACGAATTGTGTTCTACGGTTCATTTTATAGTAACCCCCAGTACTTTTAGATCCTGGATCTTCAGAATACAAAACGGCTTTACTGAAAAAACTAGCTCCGCCTTCCTGAATATCTTTCTTGAAACCTTTTAACTGGTCAATTACTTTTTGTTTGGCTTCTTGAGACACAACTGGTTTCACTACAATTTGAGCTACTTCCATTTCGGCACCAAAAACCGGCAATTCATCTTTAGGTATTTTTTTAAAAAAATCTCTAACTTCTTCAGGAGTTATAGCTACTTCATCTACAATTTTCTTTTGCATTTCTTCAGTTAGCTTGTTGGTTTTGATAACATCAAAAAGCTCAGTTCTAAGGTCTTGTTCACTAGATTTCTTGAAATATTGAACCACTTTATCCATAGAACCTAATTGTTCTACCATGTAACCAACTTGGTGCTCTAATTTAGAATTCACTTCAGCATCAGTCACTACAATACTATCTTGTATCGCTTGGTGAGCATATAATTTATCTTCTAGAAGTTTACCAATCATTTGGCAACGGGAAATTTCTTTGGTATCAACCCCTTGACTTGAAAGCTCAAGATAGGTTTTGTCAATATCAGAATCTAAAATTACATAATCGCCTACAACTCCTACAACACCATCAACTTTCATCTTTTTGTCTTGTGCAGATGCTCCTAACGTTAGTGTTAAAAGTGCGATTATTAAGTGTAATTTACTTTTTAAAATTTTCATTATTATTTATTTATTGGCATTAATTATTTTTTCATTTCTGTTTTAAGACGAGTAAAAACGTCTTGATTGACAGAAACTTTAAATTCTTTTTTTAATTCAGACACCCAAGTATCTTCTAAATGCTGTTGGTAATCGTTAATTACTTTCCCTTTAGCATCATTAAGTGTTTTATTTCCAGAAGGTAAAATATCAGACACTTTATTTATGAAGAAAAATTCTCCGTCTTTATAAATTTCAGAAACACCTTCCTTGAATACTACATTTTTAGGGAAATGATCAGACCCTTCTTCGATTGTTTCAAACTTGGTCATTACATTTACAACTTCTTTAGTATTTAGTTTTGTCTTAATTTCTTCAGCATTCAATCCTTTTTTCAACATTTTTTTAGCCTGCTTGATAACGTCTTCTTTTGTTGAAGAAGCAGTTAAAAGACTCGCTCTTTTTTTCCATTGGTATTTAGACTGATTGGCATTAAAATACTCTTTTAATCCTAAAGTATCTTGTTTGGCTTTGTTCCAAATTTCTTTTTCCATTAAATCGAAAAGCAACAAGCCATCACGATACTCTTCTACCACATTAGCGAATTCAGGAAATTCATTTTCTAAATTATCATTGTAGTAAATATTTAATTGATTGTCGACAAATTTTTGATATGCAAAATCCACCAATTTCCCTATCGGCTTGATTTTCATATTCGCTTTTTGTTGTGTTTCTAAATCATTTAAAAAAGCAACTGCACTGATTGATTTACCAGCTATATTAACCAATTCATTGTTATACTCTTTACTATTTTCAGGCATTTTCCATTCAGATGTATAGAATTTATCCGTCACCAATGCTTTCACTTTAGCATAGGTTTTTTCATTTCTTTTTACTGGATATTTACTACGTAGCTTAGTAGTTAACGAATTAGCAATTAGGCGAGAACGATCGTCTTTTCTAATTTTAGTATCCAATTCGCGCTCCATTTCTTCTTGCTTTTTTATTGGATGTCTTTCAATTAGTTTGATAATATGCCAACCAAACTGACTCTCAAATGGATCCGAATAATCTCCAGCATTTTTCATGCTAAAAGCAACATTTTCAAACTCTTCAGAACTTAACTGACCTGATGCAAAACGAGGCAAAAGACCGCCTTTAGGCCCAGAATTTTTATCTTCTGAAAACTGATTTGCTAAACTTTCAAATTTCTCCCCTTGTTTTAGTTTAGTATAAATTTCATTAATTGTTGTTTGAGATTTATTAGCTATACTAAAATCACCCGAAGCGTTGTTAGGTGATTTTGCAATCATGATATGAGCCACAGTAACTTCTCCGCGATTGTCTCTGATATCATTGACTTGAATTAAATGATACCCAAATTTTGTACGAACAGGCATAGAAACCTCTCCTTTTTTAGTTTTATAAGCGGCGGTTTCGAAAGGATAAACCATTCTAAACGCAGAGAACCAACCTAAACTTCCTTTGTTTTCTTTAACCGAAGGGTCTTGAGAAAATTTAACAGCTAAATCATCGAATTTTTCACCTGCAAGGATTCTTTTTCTGATATCGATTACTTGATTGTATGCTTTTAACGTATCGGCCGGAGCAGCATTTTCATCAACGTTAATTAGTAAATGAGATGCTTTAATTTCTTTTAGTGAACGATTATACCCTTCATCAATTAATGCTTTAGTTACTTTAGTATCGGAAGTATAATTTTTTGAAAGCTGAGTTCTATATGATTTCAGTTCGTTAATATATTTCGGGTTGTTTTGCAAACCCAATTTATTGGCTTTGTTTATTTTAAGTTTATAACCCACAAAAAGTTCCAAGTACTGATTTAAATCTTTCTGCGATTCATCTTTTACCAAATCAATATTTTTGTTGTAGACTCTTGAAAACTCATCTGTATAATATGGTTTGCCATCAATAGTGAATAAAACTTCTTTTTTATCATTTTGTGCATTAGCAAAGCTACTTACAACAAGAGCGAAACCTAAAATTAATTTGTTAATTCTCATTCTTATTCTTTATTTATAATCTGGTTTTTTGGTTAAAATGTAATAACGAACAAAAATAACAATTCAGATACATTATGCAACTATATTAATGTGTATTAACAAAAATTTATTAATGAAAAATAGTACTTTTGCAATCCATTTTAAGCAATATTATGAGTTTTTTAAAAGAAATAGAACGCAGAAGAACCTTTGGTATTATATCGCACCCCGATGCTGGTAAAACAACACTAACTGAAAAGCTATTGTTATTTGGAGGTGCTATCCAAGAAGCAGGTGCTGTAAAGAACAATAAAATCAAAAAAGGCGCTACTTCCGACTTTATGGAAATTGAGCGTCAGAGAGGGATTTCGGTGGCAACATCTGTATTGGCATTTAATTACCAAAACAAGAAAATCAACATTCTTGACACACCAGGACACAAGGATTTCGCTGAAGATACTTTTAGAACATTAACTGCCGTAGATAGCGTAATTGTAGTAATTGACGTTGCAAAAGGGGTCGAAGAGCAAACCGAAAAATTGGTTGCTGTATGTAGAATGCGTAAAATTCCTATTTTAGTTTTTATCAATAAATTAGACAGAGAAGGAAAAGACGCTTTCGATTTGATGGACGAAGTGGAACAAAAACTGGGTTTAACCGTTACTCCAATGAGTTTCCCAATTGGTATGGGTTACGATTTCCAGGGTATTTATAACATCTGGGAGAAAAACATCAACCTTTTTAGTAGCGATAGTCGTAAAAACATTGATGATGTAGTTGCTATTAGTGATGTACAAAGTCCGGAATTAGAAAAAATTATTGGCGAAAAACCAGCGAATGATCTTCGTGAAAATTTAGAATTAATTACCGAAGTATATCCGGAATTTGACAGACAAGCTTATCTTGATGGTCATTTACAACCTGTTTTCTTTGGATCGGCCTTAAATAATTTTGGAGTTCGTGAATTGTTAGATTGTTTTGTTGAAATTGCACCAACACCAAAACCTAAAGAATCGGAAACTCGTTTAGTAGATCCAAAAGAAGAAAAAATGTCTGGATTTGTGTTTAAAATCCACGCGAATATGGACCCTAAACACAGGGATAGATTGGCTTTCGTGAAAATAGTATCTGGTACTTTTGAAAGAAACAAACCGTATTTACACGTTAGACAAGGTAAGAATTTAAAATTCTCGAGTCCAAATGCTTTTTTTGCTGAGAAAAAAGAAATTGTAGATATTTCTTATCCAGGCGATATTGTAGGTTTACATGATACTGGAAATTTCAAAATTGGCGATACGTTAACCGAAGGGGAACAAATGAGTTTTAAAGGAATTCCGAGTTTCTCTCCGGAACATTTCAGATATATCAATAATGCTGATCCATTAAAATCGAAACAATTAGAAAAAGGTGTCGACCAGCTGATGGATGAAGGTGTCGCTCAGCTGTTTACATTAGAAATGAATAATCGTAAAATTATTGGTACTGTGGGAGCACTTCAGTATGAAGTTATTCAATATCGTTTAGAGCATGAATATGGCGCTAAATGTACTTATGAAAACTTCCCTGCTTACAAAGCGTGCTGGGTGAAACCGGACGATGTTAAAAATGAAGAATTTGCCGAATTTAAACGTATCAAGCAAAAATTCTTGGCAAAAGACAAATACGGACAATTAGTGTTCTTGGCCGATTCTGATTTTTCAATTCAAATGACACAAAGTAAATTTCCAAGTGTAAAATTATTCTTTACTTCTGAATTCGATTAGTTCACATAAAAAAGCATTTACAAAACAAAAATCCCATCTTTAGAAGATGGGATTTTTTTATGCTTGTCCGGCAGTTCCAAAGTTCAATGGAATTGGAGGTTGTTCAGATTCTTTTATTTCTCCATTGGCGCTTTCAAAACGGTGAATATTATCAGCCAAAGTTTAACCAATCGCTTGGCATGTTGTGGCGTGAGAATGATTCTTGTGCTATCGAGTTTAGATTTAGCAATTCATGTGGAAAAACCATAAACAAATCTTTTTTTATATAACTAACTTTAATAAATATAAATGAAAAATTTGTTAGGCTAAATTATTTTAATTGCATTCAAAGTGTTAAAACAATATATTTCTAAATAACTGCTATAGAATAGCACCAATTTATACCAAACAGTTGTACATGAAAAATAATATCGTGCATATCAAGTTAGGTATCAGTTCGTACCGAACTGACTCAGACGAATAACATAAGAAAATCAATCTGTATTGAAAAGTAGAAAACTTGAAAAGCCAAAACGTGAATATTAAACTTTGCCAAAAGAAACGTAAAATCGGTAAGAAACAAAATTTCGTTTAACAGAAACCGAACCTCCGACAACTGCTACAAGAGATTGCCTGTAATAATATTGCAGACACTTATAGACACTGAAATAGCAAAAGACAAAAAATTATTTAATATCCAACTCTTTGAAAGGAAAATAAATTTTACACAATTACTAAACTTTAAAATAATAATTATGAAAAAGATACTACTAGTAACAACACTTTTTGTTTTATTTTTTGCGGGATGCAAAGAAGCAAAAACAAATAATTTAGAGAAAAAGATAGTTGAGTTGGAAAAAATGAATAAAGAAAAAGAAAAGAAAATAATCACATTGGCAGTTACTGTAAAGGTTATGTCACAAAATTTATCCCGTTTTGACCATAGTGGCATTTGGAATTTTTTCAATGAAAAAGAGTTTTGGGAAACCACTTATGATGTTGACCCATCAACTGAATGTCGTTCCAATTGTGCAAAAAATTATCAAATAGCTAACACTCATTGTCAAACTATTAGAGATTCAACAGAAAGGCTAAATTGCGTAAATGAGGCGTATCGAAATTTGAGTAATTGTACTAGTGCTTGTAATTAACAACTAAAATAGGAAAGATTAGCGACTGCCCCCCCCGTCTACGAAGTGTTAGTCGGGAATGCTACGCAAAGTCTCCCGACTTTGAGGCAATATTCGAAAACAATCGCTTTAAAACTTAAATAAAAAAATCCCATCAGCCTTAACTGATGGGATTTTTTTATGCTTGTCCAGCTGTTCCAAAATTCAATGGAATTGGCGGTTGTTCCGATTCTTTTATTTCTCCATTGGCGCTTTCAAAACGATGAATATTATCAGCTAAAGCTTTAACCAATCTTTTAGCATGTTGTGGCGTGAGAATGATTCTCGATTTAACTTTTGCTTTAGGTACACCTGGCATGATATTTACAAAATCTAATACAAATTCTGTATTTGAATGGTTAATAATGGCTAGATTAGAGTAAATCCCATCTGCCGTTTGCTCATCAAGTTCTATATTAATTTGCCCTTGTGGATTATTTTTATCGTTCATATTGTTTGTTTTAAAATATTAGCTTCCTTCGACTACGCTCAGGATGACAATTTATAAAAATTAAAGTTAATAAAAAATCCTAACAGTAAATTACTGTTAGGATTTTTAAATATAGTCAGAAATTAATTATTAATAATTATATTCTTCTTTAGTAATCATTAATTCATCGTATTCTTCTTTAGAACCTACAATTGTATTATCATAGTCTCTCATACCTGTACCAGCAGGGATTCTATGTCCAACAATTACATTTTCTTTAAGACCTTCTAAGTAATCCACTTTACCTGCAACAGCAGCTTCGTTTAATACTTTTGTTGTCTCTTGGAAAGAAGCTGCAGAGATAAACGATTTAGTTTGAAGCGATGCTCTAGTAATACCTTGTAATACTGGAGTTGCTGTAGCTGTAATAACATCACGAGCTACTACTAAATTTTTATCTGTACGTTTCAACAATGAGTTTTCGTCACGTAGTTCACGTGGAGAAATGATTTGACCTGGTTTCAAGTTTTCAGAATCTCCTGAGTCTTCAACTACTTTCATTCCGTATAATTTATCATTTTCAACGATAAAGTCTTTAGTATGAATTAATTGCTCTTCTAAGAATAAAGTATCTCCTGGATCTTCTACTCTTACTTTACGCATCATTTGACGAATAACCACCTCGAAGTGTTTGTCATTGATTTTTACCCCTTGTAAACGGTATACTTCTTGAATTTCGTTAACCAAATACTGTTGAACAGCAGCTGGACCTTGAATTCTTAAAATATCGTCTGGCGTAATTGCACCGTCTGACAATGGCACTCCTGCTCTTACGAAGTCATTCTCTTGAACTAAGATTTGGTTAGAAAGTTTAACTAAATACTTTTTAATTTCTCCAAATTTAGATTCGATAATAATCTCACGGTTACCTCTTTTGATTTTTCCGAAAGTTACTACTCCATCAATTTCAGAAACTACAGCTGGGTTTGAAGGATTACGAGCTTCTAACAACTCGGTAATTCTTGGTAAACCTCCTGTAATATCCCCAGTTTTTGATGAACGACGTGGAATTTTTACTAAAATCTTACCAGCTTTAATTTTCTCACCATCGTTAACCATTAAGTGAGCTCCTACTGGTAAGTTGTATGAACGAATTAGTTCACCATCTTTTCCGTAGATTAATAAAGTTGGGATTAATTTTTTATTTCTTCCCTCAGAAATTACTTTTTCCTGGAATCCAGTTTGCTCATCGATTTCGACCATGAACGATTGTCCTTGTTCTAAATCTTCATAAGCTACTTTACCTGTAAACTCAGAAATAATAACTCCATTATATGGATCCCATTTACAAATTACATCACCTTTTGCAACTGTTTGCGCATCGGTAACGAAAATACTAGATCCGTAAGGAATATTGTGTGTACTTAATAAAATATCAGTTTTAGAGTCGATTAATTTCAATTCCGTAGAACGAGAAATTACAATATCAACAATATTACCTTCACCATCTTCACCTTTTACTGTTTTCAAGTCGTCAATTTCTAAACGACCACCGAATTTAGCAACAATGTTAGACTCTTCAGAAATACCTCCAGCAACCCCTCCAACGTGGAACGTACGAAGTGTTAACTGTGTACCTGGCTCACCAATTGATTGTGCTGCAATAACACCAACCGCTTCACCTTTTTGAGTCATTTTACCTGTTGCCAAGTTACGTCCGTAACATTTAGCACAGATTCCTTTAGTTGCCTCACATGTAAGTGGAGAACGAACTTCTACTCTTTCTACTGGAGAGGCATCGATGTCCTTCACAATAGCTTCCGTAATTTGTTGTCCCGAGTGAATTAATATTTCATTCGTTAAAGGATTGATTACATCTTGCAATGCAACACGTCCTAAAATTCTTTCTCCAAGCGTTTCTACGATTTCTTCGTTTTTCTTAAGAGCTGAAACTTCTACACCACGAAGTGTACCACAATCAACCATATTAACGATTACGTCTTGAGAAACATCATGTAACCTTCTTGTTAAGTAACCAGCATCTGCTGTTTTAAGAGCCGTATCCGCAAGACCTTTACGAGCACCGTGAGTAGAAATAAAGTACTCAAGGATCGAAAGACCTTCCTTAAAGTTAGAAAGAATCGGGTTTTCAATAATCTCACCACCACCGGCAGTCGATTTTTTAGGCTTAGCCATCAAACCACGCATACCTGTTAACTGACGAATCTGTTCCTTAGAACCCCTCGCACCAGAATCAAGCATCATATACACCGAGTTGAAACCTTGTTGGTCTTCTCTAATGTTTTTCATTGCTAACTCTGTTAATTGAGCATTGGCAGAAGTCCAGATATCAATAACTTGGTTGTAACGTTCGTTATTGGTAATAAGACCCATGTTATAGTTCGCAGAAATACCTTCAACTTGCTCTCTTGCATCAGCAATTAAACCTTGTTTTTGGTCTGGAATTTTAATATCCCCTAATGAGAATGACAATCCACCTTTGAAAGCGAATTTATAACCCATATCTTTCATGTTATCAAGGAAACCTGCCGTTGTAGGAACATCAGTTACTGCAAGGATTCGTCCAATAATATCACGTAAGTTTTTCTTAGTTAAAACCTCATTAATATAACCAGCTGCTTCAGGTACTACTTCATTAAATAATACTCTACCTGCAGTAGTTTGGATAATTCTATTAACTAATTCACCTTCTTCATTGAAATCTTTAGCTCTAATTTTCACACGAGCATTCAATTCCAATCTACCTTCATTTAAAGCAATATTTACTTCTTCAGCAGAATAGAAAGTTAAATCTTGGCCTAAAATTTTATGCTCAGGAGTCGAAATACGCTCTTTAGTCATATAATAAAGACCTAGTACCATGTCCTGAGATGGAACCGTAATAGGCGCACCATTTGCAGGGTTCAAGATATTGTGTGATGCCAACATTAACAATTGAGCTTCCAAAATTGCTTCTGGTCCAAGTGGCAAGTGAACTGCCATCTGATCCCCATCAAAATCCGCATTAAATGCCGTACATACTAATGGGTGCAATTGGATTGCTTTTCCTTCAATTAATTTTGGTTGGAAAGCTTGAATACCTAATCTGTGTAACGTAGGAGCACGGTTTAGTAATACTGGATGTCCTTTAATTACATTTTCAAGGATATCCCAAACTACTGGCTCTTTTTTGTCAATTATTTTCTTCGCAGATTTTACTGTTTTTACAATTCCTCTTTCTATCAATTTACGGATAACGAAAGGTTTGTATAATTCGGCTGCCATATCTTTTGGGATACCACATTCGAATAATTTTAATTCAGGTCCAACGACGATTACCGAACGAGCAGAATAATCCACACGTTTTCCTAATAAGTTTTGACGGAAACGACCTTGTTTCCCTTTTAACGAATCAGAAAGTGATTTTAATGGTCTGTTAGATTCTGTTTTTACAGCAGAAGCTTTACGTGTGTTGTCAAATAATGAATCTACAGATTCTTGTAACATACGTTTTTCGTTTCTTAAGATTACCTCAGGAGCTTTGATCTCCATTAATCTTTTTAGACGGTTGTTACGGATGATTACTCTTCTGTATAAATCATTTAAATCTGAAGTAGCGAAACGACCTCCATCAAGCGGCACTAAAGGACGCAATTCTGGTGGGATAACCGGTACCACTTTAAGAATCATCCATTCTGGACGGTTCTCACGATTTAAGTTAGACTCACGGAAAGATTCAACTACTTGAAGACGTTTTAATGCTTCAGTTTTACGTTGTTTAGACGTTTCATTGTTAGCAGCGTGACGTAATTCGTATGACAAAGCATCTAAATCTACACGAGCCAATAAATCCATGATACACTCAGCACCCATCTTAGCGATGAATTTGTTTGGATCATGATCATCTAAATATTGGTTTTCCATAGGAAGGGTATCTAAAATATTTAGGTACTCTTCTTCTGTTAAGAAATCTAATCTTTTTAATGATTCGCCTTCTGCATTTTGTGCAATACCAGCTTGAATTACTACGTATCTCTCGTAGTAAATAATCATATCTAATTTCTTAGATGGCAATCCAAGAATATAACCAATTTTATTTGGTAATGAACGGAAATACCAAATGTGAGCTATAGGCACAACAAGGTTGATGTGTCCTACTCTATCACGACGTACTTTTTTCTCAGTAACTTCTACACCGCAACGGTCACAAACGATTCCTTTATAACGGATTCTTTTGTATTTTCCACAAGCACATTCAAAATCTTTTACTGGACCGAAAATTCTTTCGCAGAAAAGACCATCACGTTCTGGCTTGTGAGTTCTATAGTTGATAGTTTCTGGTTTTAAAACTTCTCCTCTTGATTCAGCCAAAATTGACTCAGGAGATGCTAAACCAATTGAAATCTTATCAAATCGTTTAACGGTATTTTTATCTTTATTATTTCTATTATTCATCATAGTTTTTACTATTGATTTATTTGCAATTAAAATTGATTTTTGTTTTAGTCTAAAGTCAAATGTCTTAAAGTTTTTAAAGTCTCGGAGACTTTGGACTTTCGACTTTCAAACTTTCGACTTAAAACACCACCTCGGGTTACTTCTCTAAACTTCAAATAAAATATGAAGTGCTAGTTATACAATCTGTTGGATTTATATAAAAAATCGGAACGGTTTACGGGTATAAATCCTTAAAAACTTATTATAAATAAGCATTCAGTCCCGATTTATCCGAGACTGAATACTTGCATTCTTTTTTATTCTTCTAATCTGATATCAAGTCCTAGACCTTTCAATTCGTGCATTAACACGTTGAACGATTCAGGCAATCCTGGTTCTGGCATAGTTTCACCCTTAACGATCGCTTCGTAAGTTTTAGCTCTACCAATAACGTCATCCGATTTAACTGTCAAGATTTCACGTAGTGTACTTGATGCTCCATAAGCTTCAAGTGCCCAAACCTCCATCTCTCCAAAACGCTGACCTCCAAATTGAGCTTTACCACCCAATGGTTGTTGCGTAATCAATGAGTACGGTCCGATAGAACGTGCGTGCATCTTATCATCAACCATGTGTCCTAATTTAAGCATGTAAATTACACCCACAGTTGCTGGTTGATGGAAACGCTCTCCAGTTCCACCATCATACAAATAAGTATGACCAAAACGTGGAATTCCAGCTTCATCAGTTAATTCATTAATTTGATCTAAAGTGGCACCGTCAAAAATTGGAGTAGCGAATTTTCTACCTAAATTTTGTCCAGCCCATCCTAGAACAGTTTCGTAAATCTGACCGATGTTCATACGAGAAGGTACCCCAAGTGGATTCAATACGATATCAACTGGTGTTCCATCTTCTAAGAAAGGCATATCTTCGTGACGAACGATACGAGCAACAATACCTTTGTTACCGTGACGACCCGCCATTTTATCCCCTACTTTAAGCTTACGTTTTTTAGCAATATAAACTTTTGCTAATTTCAAGATTCCAGCTGGCAATTCATCACCTACAGTAATCGTGAATTTTTCTCTACGTAACGCTCCTTGAAGATCGTTTAACTTAATTTTATAATTGTGAATTAAGTCATTTACCATTGCATTAGTCTCGTCATCAGCAACCCATTGACCTTTAGTCAAGTGCGCAAAATCTTCTACAGACTGCAACATTTTTTTAGAATATTTTTTACCTTTTGGTAAAACTTCTTCTCCTAAATCATTCATTACACCTTGTGATGTTTTACCATCAACGATAACGAATAATTTTTCAATTAATTTGTCTTTTAATTCAACAAATTTAGTTTCAAAATCCATTTCAAGCTCAGATAAAGCGTCTTTGTCTTGTGTACGTTTACGTTTATCTTTTACCGCTCTTGCGAATAATTTTTTATCTAAAACTACACCATGTAATGATGGAGACGCTTTTAATGAAGCATCTTTTACATCACCAGCTTTGTCTCCGAAGATTGCGCGAAGCAATTTCTCTTCTGGAGTTGGATCAGATTCTCCTTTTGGTGTAATTTTTCCGATTAGGATATCGCCAGGTTTAACTTCGGCTCCAATTCTAATCATACCGTTTTCATCTAAATCTTTTGTAGCTTCTTCAGAAACGTTAGGAATATCATTAGTTAACTCTTCGTTACCTAATTTTGTATCTCTAACTTCCAATGAATAATCATCTACGTGGATAGAGGTGAAAATATCATCACGAACCACTTTCTCAGAAATTACAATCGCATCCTCGAAGTTATAACCCTTCCAAGGCATGAAGGCCACTTTAAGGTTTCTACCTAAAGCTAATTCTCCATTTTGCGTTGCATATCCTTCACAAAGTACTTGACCTAATTTAACTTTATCCCCTTTTCTTACGATAGGTTTTAAGTTGATAGACGTACTTTGATTCGTTTTTCTAAATTTAATCAAGTTGTATGATTTCTCATCAGAATCAAAACTAACCGCTCTTTCAGCATCAGTTCTTTCATATTTGATGGTAATCATATTAGCATCTACGTATTCAACAGTTCCGTTTCCTTCTGCATTAATCAATACTCTAGAATCTGAAGCTACTTGACGCTCTAAACCTGTACCAACAATTGGTGCTTCTGGACGTAATAAAGGAACAGCTTGACGCATCATGTTTGATCCCATCAAGGCTCTATTCGCATCATCATGTTCCAAGAAAGGAATTAACGAAGCCGAAATCGAAGCAATCTGATTTGGCGCAACGTCAGTATAATGTACTGCAGTTGGGTCAATTACTGGGAAATCACCTTCTTGACGAGCAATAACGTTATCAGCAGTAATTTTACCGTTAGCATCCATTTCAATGTTTGCCTGAGCGATCAACATACCTTCTTCTTCTTCAGCACTTAAGTAAATTGGAGTCGAATCTAAATCAACTACTCCATTAGTTACTTTACGGTAAGGAGTCTCAATGAATCCCATTCCGTTAACTTTAGCATATACTCCTAAAGATGAAATCAAACCAATGTTTGGTCCCTCTGGAGTTTCAATAGGACATAAACGTCCGTAGTGCGTATAGTGAACGTCACGCACCTCGAAACCAGCTCTTTCACGAGAAAGACCACCTGGTCCAAGGGCAGATAATCTACGCTTGTGCGTAATCTCTGCTAATGGATTCGTTTGATCCATGAACTGAGATAACTGGTTTGTTCCAAAGAAAGAGTTGATTACAGATGATAATGTTTTCGCATTAATCAAATCGATAGGTGTAAACACCTCGTTATCTCTAACGTTCATTCTCTCACGAATAGTTCTCGCCATACGCGCTAAACCTACGCCGAATTGTTGAGATAATTGCTCACCAACAGTTCTAACACGACGGTTTGATAAGTGATCAATATCATCAATCTCAGCTTTAGAGTTGATCAATTCGATCAAATATTTTACAATGGTAATGATATCTTCTTTGGTAAGCACTTGCTTTTCCATTGGGATATCTAAACCAAGTTTTTTGTTCATTCTGTAACGACCTACTTCACCTAAGTTGTAACGTTGGTCAGAGAAGAACAATTTATCTATAATACCACGAGCAGTTTCTTCATCAGGCGGTTCTGCATTACGCAATTGTCTGTAGATGTGCTCAACGGCTTCTTTTTCAGAGTTTGTTGGATCTTTTTGTAATGTATTGTGGATGATTGAGTAATCAGCAATGTTGTTATCTTCCTTGTGTAACAAGATAGATTTTACATTAGATTCTACAATTTCTTCAACATTATCTTTATCTAAAATCGTATCACGGTCTAAGATGATTTCATTTCTTTCAATAGAAACTACTTCACCAGTATCTTCATCTACGAAATCTTCGTGCCATGTATTCAATACACGTGCAGCTAATTTTCTTCCTATGTATTTCTTAAGTCCTGATTTAGAAACTTTAATTTCTTCAGCAAGGTCAAAAATTTCAAGAATATCTTTATCACTTTGGAAACCGATTGCACGGAACAAAGTAGTAACAGGTAATTTTTTCTTTCTATCGATATACGCGTACATTACGCTGTTGATATCGGTAGCAAATTCAATCCATGATCCTTTGAAAGGAATTACACGGGCAGAATATAATTTAGTTCCATTAGCATGGAATGACTGTCCAAAGAAAACACCTGGTGATCTATGTAATTGCGAAACAACTACACGCTCAGCACCATTAATAACGAAAGTTCCGCTAGGTGTCATGTAAGGAATAGTTCCAAGATATACATCTTGTACTATGGTTTCAAAATCTTCGTGTTCTGGGTCAGTACAATATAGCTTTAATCTTGCTTTTAACGGCACGCTATAAGTTAAACCTCTCTCTATACATTCTTGAATTGTGTAACGAGGTGGATCTACAAAGTAATCTAGGAATTCTAATACGAACTGATTACGAGTATCAGTAATTGGAAAATTTTCCATGAAGGTATTGTAAAGCCCTTCGTTGCCTCTTTCGTCAGATTTGGTTTCCAATTGGAAGAAATCTTGAAAAGATTTTACCTGAACATCTAGAAAATCTGGATAGTTCGGGATATTTTTTGTAGAGGCAAAATTCAATCTTTCAGTCTGATTTGTTATCATCAATGGACAAAATTTTGATTAAAAAA
>JASLID010000006.1 GCA_030153045.1 Flavobacterium sp. | reverse complement strand
CGCTTATTGGTGTTGCAATTTATAGCGAAAGAAGAAAAATCAAAACAGCGTAATTGAAAACCCTATTTTATATAGCATTAGGTGGAGGTATAGGTAGTGTTTTGCGCTACCTGATTTCGATTGTATTAAAAGGAAATTCGTTTCCATATGCTACTTTTATAACGAATATTTTAGGATGTTTATTAATAGGTTTGTTTTTTGGTTATTTTGAAAAAAACAATTTGTTGTCTAAAGATTTAAAACTCTTTTTAATCACAGGGCTTTGTGGTGGTTTTACAACCTTTTCAGCTTTTTCAAATGAGAATATTCAATTAATGCAAAACAATCAATTAGCCACTGCATTTTTGTATACAGCATTGAGTTTAATTGTTGGTTTTGGAATGACTTATTTGGGGATTATTGTAATGAAAAATATGGGCTAATAACACTTAGATTTGATAGATTCAGCGGTTTAACATATGAAAAAAGTACTCATCATAACTTATTATTGGCCACCTGCTGGAGGTCCTGGCGTTCAGCGTTGGTTGAAGTTTGTGAAGTATTTGCCCGATTTTAATATCCAACCCATTGTTTATATTCCTGAAAACCCAACCTATCCAATTGTTGACGAAGGTTTAGTAAATGAAGTTTCTGATAAAGCCATTATCCTGAAAAATAAAATTATGGAGCCATATCAATTGGCTTCTGTTTTTTCTAAAAAAAGCACCAAAGGAATCAGTTCGGGAATTATTCCAAATCAAAAAAAGCAATCTTTTTTACAGAAAGCACTGCTTTGGGTACGCGGTAATATTTTTATTCCAGATGCTCGTTTTTTATGGGTAAACCCATCGGTTTCGTATCTAAAAAAGTACATTCAAGAAAATGATATCGATACGATTATTACGTCAGGTCCGCCACATAGTCTGCATTTAATTGGATTGAAACTAAAACAAGAATTAAATGTAAAGTGGTTTGCTGATTTCCGTGATCCTTGGACGACGATTGGATATCATTCGGCTTTAAAATTATCAGCTTACGCCGAAAAAAAGCATAAAAACCTTGAGAAAAAAGTCCTCAATACGGCCGATACCATTATTGTAACCAGTAAAACCACCAAAGTAGAATTTGAAGCCATTACTTCTAAACCCATTGAAGTCATAACTAATGGTTATGATGTTGAAAATATTGGTAAACAACCTTTAGACGAAAAATTTACTTTGGCTCATATTGGTTCGTTTTTATCGGATAGAAACCCAAAGATTTTATGGAAATCGTTACAGGAATTGATTACTGAAAATGAATTGTTTGCCCAGTATTTTGAGTTAAAGCTGATAGGGAAGGTGAGTCAGGAAATTTTGGACTCCATTACTGAGTTTAATTTAGAAAAGCATTGTAATAATTTAGGTTACGTTTCGCATCAGGAAGCGATTGCGCATCAAAGAAAATCGCAGGTGTTGCTACTCATTGAAATCGATTCGGAGGAAACTAAAAGTATAATACCGGGAAAAGTATTCGAATATTTGGTTTCCGAAAGACCTATTATTGCTATTGGTCCAAAAGATTCTGATTTTGCCGAAATTATTACTTCAACGAATACCGGAGCATTTTTTACCTATAATGAAAAAGACAGACTGAAGGATATTATTAGCTCTCATTTCGAAAAATACCTTCAAAAGGATTTAAAGGTTTATCCTGTTGGTTTACAGCAATATTCAAGAAAGAATTTGACTGAAAAGTTGTCGAAATTAATACAATAAAAAGAAAGCTCGATATTATTGCTAATACCGAGCTTCAAATAAACAAACAAACCTAACCAATTTATATATAACCACTATATAAATTTATCTTCTTGACCTTTCGTCAACTTTTTCTTCTTCAAGTGTTTCAATTTTGGCTTTTGTGCCATCTTGTTTGTAGTAGTAATAGTCATCATCATTATAATCTGAGTTACCACTGTAACCGCCACCTCTAGGAGCTTCATAATAACCTGGTCTACCTTTTACGACACCTACAATATTTATAATTTGTCCTTTTCGGTTGTAAATAATTCGTAATCCACCTACTTGTGACAAAGCAAAACTGTTGTATCTCATGTAAACAGTACCTATTCGGCTTACTCTATCGTTATAATCGTAATTGATGAACGTATTTCCTACTCTTCGTACTCTTCCGAAACTATCGTGTTCGATACGAACTCCATAATTTACTGGACCTCTTTGTACAACTACAGCACTTCTTTTTCCAGCGGCTTTAAAGTAATAATTACCACCATGTGAATCGTCTGGGCGAGTATTAAAATCGAATTCACCATTTGGGAATACAAAAAACTCAATACCTCGTTCTACAAATGAAATGGGTTCAGCATCTCGATAATCAACTAAATGTTTAGGCCCTTTTCCTTTTCCATTATTATCAGAAAAAACAGGATTTTCTGACGCACTGGCCATACTTCCTACCAGGAAGATGCTGGCCACTAAAAGAGTAATTTTTTTCATGATACAATAATTTAATCTTTGTGCTTACTCTTTCGATTTTGGGCTTCCTCGAACAAGAAAATTATCTTGTTGTAATGGTATATTCAATTTGCGTGCCAAACTCTAATATGTATTTAGGAATAATAACACATATTTTTTAAGTTGTTGATAATTAAATAATTACATATTAAGTAATTATTTTCTTATAATTTATAAATTTTAATTATTTTTGTTTTAACCAAATAACCTACCTATAAAATGAAATTTTCTTATTTTAAAATTATTGCCCTTAGTTTAGTATTTACCAATACTTTACTTTCTCAGACTTTTGTGCAACGATATGCTGATGTTGTCAATCAATGTTCAGAATCAGGAATACTAACCAATTTAACCGAATTTGAAAATTTTGGAGTTAAGTATAGAAATACAGCAGCACAAACCAATACATTAAATTGGTTAAAAGCAAAGTATGCGAGCTATGGCTATACTCCAGCTCAAATCGTTGAAGACCCATTTACTTATAGTGGAAGTACTTGTAAAAATTTAGTGGTAACAAAAATAGGCACACTCTATCCAAATATTTTTGTGATTGTTGATGCGCATTATGATACTGTAAATGGTCCCGGAACTAATGATAATGGAAGTGGAACCGTTTTATTGCTTGAAACGGCCAGATTGTTGCAAAATATTCCAACAGAATATTCTATAAAATTCATTCATTTTAGTGGTGAAGAAGATGGTTTGATTGGAAGTCAGCATTATGTGAATAGTGTTGTTAATGCTACCAATCCGAAAATGAATATCCGATTGGTTTTTAACATTGACCAGGTTGGTGGTGTTGCAGGTATGCAAAATAACAAAATTACATGTGAAAGAGATGAAAGTACTCCAACAACAAATAATGCAGCGTCAAATACAATGACAACTCAATTGATTAATTGTGTTGGATTATACTCAACTTTGTCTACAAAATTATCAAATGCCTATTCTTCTGATTATATCCCTTTTGAAAATAACAATGAAGTAATTACAGGTTTTTATGAAACAAATGAAAGTACACACCCACATACTGCGACTGATTTACTGGTAAACATGGATCCTAATTATTTATACAAGGTGACTAAAGCGGCTATTGGAGCTACTTTGCACTTTGCTGTTGCCAGTACCACTTTATCAAGAAATGATTTTGATGAAGATTTTCAAGTTAGTTTTTTCCCAAATCCGACGAAAGATTCAATCAATATTAATTTAGGGATTTTGTTAGAAAAGAAATATCAGTTTTCATTAGTTGACATTTATGGGAAAGTTGTTTTGGAACGAACCATTGATAATCCAAAACAATTAGAAAATATAAGTTTAACTAATATGGTAAAAGGAGTTTATTTGGCTACTTTATCAGCTGGAGAAAAGAAAATAAGTAAAAAAATCATGATTGAATAATCCTCAATAGCAAACAATTTATACATCTTAATTGATTAAGAAAACCCAAGCCAACCTACCAAAACTATACCTACCCTATGAAAACCTTTTTTCCAAAGTTTTTACTTATTTTTTTATTGAGTTTAAATAGTAGCATTTCGGCTCAAACTTTTATTCAAAGATATGCTGATGTTACCAATCAAGTAACTCAAGACAATATTACCACTAACTTGACCCAATTTGAAGGACTTGGTGTGAAACGCAGAGGTACAGCACCGCTTCAAAATACATTAAATTGGATTAAAGGTAAATATTTAAGTTATGGCTATACAGCCAGTCAGATGGAGGAGGATTCTTATTCTTATTCTGGATTTACCTGTAAAAATTTAGTGCTTACTAAAATAGGTACCCTTCATCCAAATACTTTTGTCATTGTTTGCGGACATTACGATACAGTTAATGGTACTGGAACAAATGACAATGGATCTGGGACTTCAATAATTCTGGAGATAGCCAGATTGCTACAAAATATACCTACTGAATATTCGATTAAATTTATAA
Organism: Flavobacterium sp.; assembly: GCA_030153045.1. Lineage (GTDB taxonomy): Bacteria > Bacteroidota > Bacteroidia > Flavobacteriales > Flavobacteriaceae > Flavobacterium. The sequence goes on along the minus strand of JASLID010000006.1, from coordinate 33,334 downwards.
ACTTTAGTGGAGAAGAAGACGGATTGCGTGGAAGCCAACATTATGTGACTTCTGTTGTAAATGGAACAACTCCTAAAATGGATATCAAGGTGGTTTTTAATATTGATGAAGTAGGAGGAAGAGCCGGAATGGTTAATAATACGATTACCTGCGATGTTGACCAGTCCAGTCCAACTTCAAATAATGCAGCTTCTGCAGTTATTACTAATGAATTAGCGACTTGTGTTGATTTGTATTCGCCTTTAAACACTTTTATTAATTTTGCTGACGCGACTGATTATATTCCATTTGAAAATAATGGAGAGATCATCACCGGATTTTATGAAACTAATATTTCAACTCATCCTCATTCGGCAACCGATTTGTTGGTTAATATGGACCCTGTTTATGTTTATAATGTTGCAAAGGCTGCTGTAGGTGCCACGATGCATTTTGCAGTTGCTAGCACAACATTGGAAACGAGTGATTTTAATTCGGATTTTCAGGTAAGTTTTTTCCCAAATCCAACAAAAGAGTTTATTAATATAAATTTTGGTGTTTTGAATGAGTCAAACTATCAGTTCTCAATGATTGATATTCATGGGAAAATTGTTTTAGAGAAAACGATTCACCATCCCAATCAATTAGAGAAGATAAATATAACAGATTGTAGTAAAGGAATTTATTTGGCTGTTTTAAAGGCAGGTGAGAAAAGAATCACAAAGAAGATTATGATAGATTAATGAAAAAGGGAAATACTGCTATTTCCCTTTTTTGTTTTATAGTTTTTCTTTTAAATATTTTGCAGTAACAGAATCTTTGTTTTCTACGATTTCTTCAGGAGTTCCAAAAGCCAGTAATTTTCCGCCGTTTTCTCCGCCTTCGGGACCTAAATCAATTATATAATCGGCACATTTAATTAAATCCAAATTGTGTTCGATAACGATGATAGAATGTCCTTTTTCAATTAAAGCTTCAAATGAGGCTAATAATTTCTTGATGTCGTGAAAGTGTAACCCTGTGGTTGGTTCATCAAAAACAAATAACGCTTTGTCTTTCGTTGTTCCTTTCACTAAAAAGGAAGCTAATTTGATACGTTGTGCTTCACCACCTGAAAGTGTTGAGGACGATTGCCCTAATTGTACATAACCTAAACCAACATCTTGTAAAGGCTGTAATTTTTGTGAAATTTTAATTTGTTTGGTTTCTGTAAAAAAGGTCAAAGCATCGTCAATGGTCATGGTTAGAATATCATCAATGTTTTTGCCTTCAAAAGTAACTTCTAAGACTTCTTTTTTGAAACGTTTTCCGTTACAGGTTTCACAAGGCAAGGATACATCGGCCATAAAGACCATTTCGACATTAATAGAACCTTCGCCTTTGCAGGTTTCACATCGGCCACCATCCACATTAAATGAAAAGTGTTTGGCTTGATATCCTCTGTTTTTCGAGAGTTTTTCTTTGGCATACAAATCACGAATATCATCATAGGCCTTAATATACGTCACTGGATTGGAACGTGAACTTCTACCAATTGGGTTCTGATCCACATATTCAATATGTTTGATGTGTGAAAAACTACCTGATAATTCAGAGAATTGCCCCGCTTTTTCTCCTACGCCTTCCAATTTTTTTTGAATGGCTGGAAATAATATTTTTTTGACCAAAGTACTTTTTCCTGAACCCGAAACTCCAGTTATGACCGTTAGAACATCTAAAGGAAAAGTAACATCAATATTTTGGAGGTTATTTTCACGAGCCCCTTTAACATCCACATGGTTTTTGAACTTTCTTCGTTTTTTAGGGACTTCAATTTCTAATTTTCCATTCAAATATAAGGATGTCAAGGAGTTTGATTTCAGAATTTCTTCATATGTACCTTGTGCTACTAGTTCTCCTCCAAAAGTTCCTGCTTCTGGACCAATATCAATAATCATGTCAGCAGCTTTCATAATGTCTTCATCGTGTTCAACGACAATTACAGTATTTCCTAAGTCACGAAGTGAAAGCAATACTTTGATTAATCTTTCAGTGTCTTTTGGGTGTAAACCAATACTTGGTTCATCAAGAATATACATCGAACCTACTAAACTACTTCCTAATGATGTTGCCAAGTTAATTCGTTGTGATTCACCACCAGAAAGTGTGGCTGAATTTCGATTTAGCGTCAAATAGTCCAAACCAACTTCCTGTAAAAAAGACAATCGGCTATTAATTTCTATTAGTAAACGTTTGGCTACTTTGGTATCGTATTCTGATAATTGTAAATCTTTGAAGAATAAAATAGTGTTCTTGATAGATAAATCGACCAATTCAGGTAATGTTTTTCCTCCTACTTTGATATTGTATACTTCCTGACGCAAACGTTTCCCTTTGCAACTGTGGCATTTTGTTTTGCCACGGTAACGCGACAACATCACACGGTTTTGAATTTTATAATTTTTTTCTTCGAGTTCTTTGAAGAAATCATTTAGTCCTTGAAAATATTTATTTCCTTTCCAAATCAAGTCTTTTTGCGCTTCCGAAAGTTGGAAATAAGGCTTGTGAACAGGAAAATCAAATTTATGACTATTGTTTACCAATTCGTCACGATACCAACCCATGCTTTCACCACGCCAAGGAAATATTGCATTTTCAAAGACAGATAAAGCGGTGTTTGGGATAACTAATTCTTCATCAATTCCAATAATGTTTCCGTAACCTTCACAAACTGGGCATGCTCCGTAAGGATTGTTAAAGCTGAATAAATGCACATTGGGTTCTAAAAACTGAATACCATCTAATTCAAAATTAGAACTGTAAGTGTATTTTTTATCTGAATTTAATTCTTGTAAGAAGCATATCCCTTTTCCTTCGTAAAAAGCAGTTTGAATAGAATCGGCCAAACGGTTATAGAATTCTTCGTCGTCTTTAACAATAATTCGGTCAATAATGAGCAGAATGTCTTTGTTGTCTAATGAATGTTGGTCGATTTCGTCTAAACGAACCATTTCATTATTCACTAAAATACGAGCAAAACCTTGTTGAAGTAATACTTTGAGTTTATCTTCTAGTTTTCTACCTTCTTCCAAATGAATAGGGGAAAGGAGTAACCATTTGCTTTCTAATTCTAATACTTTTATACCATTAATAACATCTGAAACGGTATCTTTTTTCACTTCTAAACCAGAAACCGGTGAAATGGTTTTTCCAATTCGAGCGTACAATAATTTTAAATAATCGTATATCTCGGTTGATGTTCCTACCGTTGAACGAGCATTGGTTGTATTCACTTTCTGCTCAATGGCAATGGCAGGAGCAATTCCTTTGATGTATTCAACTTTAGGTTTGTCTAATCTTCCAAGAAATTGTCTAGCATAAGAGGATAAGCTTTCTACATAACGACGTTGTCCTTCGGCATATAAAGTGTCAAAAGCTAAACTTGATTTTCCTGAACCTGATAAACCTGTAATAACTACTAATTTGTTTCGAGGAATGGCCACATCAAGGTTTTTCAAATTGTGAATTTGAGCACCTTTAATCAGTATGTTTTTTTTAGGTTCTAGCGTTGAAAAATCAGTTTGCATATAGAAATATCATTTTCACAAAGATAATCATTTCTATAATTTTTTTGAAGCCCAGTAAAGAAGTAAATAAGAGGCCCTAACTCTAATTTTAATTTATTATTTTCCGAAAAATGTTAAATTTTATTCTAAATTTTGTTTATATAAAATAAAATACGTTAAATTTGAATTCTATTAACACCAAAAATTGTAGCGCATAGTAAAAAAATACTTTTAAAAGAGACTATTCTCTTAAGATAAACCCAAAAATCTAAAAGTATTGTTATGGCTACAACTCAACTCCCAGACGCTTTATTAGTCAAAGACTATATTGATGGAAACGAAAATGCATTGGCCATTTTGGTTAACAGACATCAGTCTAAAATTTATGGATTTATTTATTCTAAAGTCCTAGATAGAGATTTATCGGATGATATTTTTCAAGATACTTTTATCAAAGTAATTAAAACTTTAAAAGGGAATGCCTATAATGAAGAAGGTAAGTTTTTACCTTGGGTGATGCGTATAGCCCATAATTTGATTATAGATTATTTCAGAAAAAATAAAAAAATGCCCATGTATCGTGAGACGGAGGAGTTTTCTATTTTTTCGATAATGACTGACAATAGCCCGAATGTGGAAAGTCAAATTATTACTGAACAAGTAGAGAATGATTTATTGAAACTAATAAATGAACTTCCAAGCGATCAAAAAGAAGTGTTAGAAATGCGTATTTATCAAGACCTGAGTTTTAAAGAAATTGCTGATTTAACAGGCGTTAGCATTAATACAGCCTTGGGTAGAATGCGTTATGCTTTAATGAACCTAAGAAGAATAATAGAAAAAAATCAAATTATTTTGACCAATTAGGCAATATCCGTCTTGGGATTGCGTTATACAATAAAAATTAATTATTAGTATGGCGAAACTTTACACTAAAAAGAAAAATGCAACCCCAAAGATGTTACCTAAAAAAGAAACACTCAATTTTATATTGAACTATTCGAAAGCATTAAGAATAGTTAAGATTGGTGATGTTAGTTATGAAACCATTTCAAATTAAGTAAAGAAACGTCCAATTATTATTGGGCGTTTTTTTTGTAATATTCTTTCAGAACTGATGATCTTCCAATGGTTTTGGTAATAATGTCTTTTTCTAAATTCCAACCTCTTGCTTGCGAATATTCTCTGCCGTACCAAATAATTTGTAAGTGCAAATCGTTCCATGTTTCTTTTGGAAAAATAGCTTTAGCATCTTTTTCGGTTTGAACGACATTTTTTCCATTGGTTAAATTCCAACGATACATTAATCGGTGAATATGGGTATCGACAGGGAATGCCGGAACCCCAAATGCTTGACTCATAACTACGCTAGCTGTTTTGTGACCTACTGCGGGTAACTCTTCCAGAGCTTCAAAACTTTGTGGCACCTGACCGTTGTGTTTTTCAATAAGAATTTGTGACAATCCAAAAATACCTTTCGATTTCATGGGTGAAAGTCCACAAGGCTTGATTATTTCTCTTATTTCTTCCACAGAAAGTTTAATCATATCGTAGGGATTATCAGCTTTGGCAAAAAGTAATGGTGTAATTTGGTTTACACGAACATCAGTACATTGCGCCGAAAGTAGAACCGCAATCAATAAAGTGTACGGATCTTTGTGATCTAACGGAATAGGAATGGTTGGATATATTTCTTTTAGCGTATTAATAACAAATGTTGCACGTTCAGATTTGGTCATTTTAGTTTAATTTTGGAATGTAAAATAAGTCAATTTCGATGGCAATTGCAATATCAAAATAAATCTAAAGTATAATATCTAAAATCCTAAATTATAAATGACAACACTTCAAAAAGGGGATAAAGCTCCGGGTTTTTCTGGAATTGATCAAGATGGTAAAACGCACAAATTAGCAGATTATGCTGGTAAAAAGCTGGTGGTTTTCTTTTATCCAAAAGCTGACACGCCGGGTTGTACAGCCGAAGCATGCGATTTAAGAGATAATTTCGAACGTTTTAAAGCCAATAACTATGAATTGCTGGGTGTAAGTGCAGATAGTGTTAAGAAGCAAGCAAAGTTTGCAACCAAGTTTCAGTTACCGTTTCCGCTTTTAGCTGATGAAGATAAATCGGTTATTGAAGCATTTGGCGTTTGGGGACCTAAAAAGTTTATGGGAAGAGAATTCGACGGCATTCACAGAACAACTTTCGTAATTGATGAAAAAGGAATTATTGAAGAAGTTATCGAGAAAGTAAAAACCAAAGATCACAGTAATCAGATATTAATATAGTGATGTCATTTTTTAATAAAATAGGCCAGATAAAATTTTATCTGGCCTATTTTATTATTATCTTAAAAATTAAACTTTTTCAGCAATCCTGTTAGTATCAAATCCAAAAAGATGGTCTTTTTTAATTAACTCAGCAATTCCTTCAGGAAGCATTTTTTCCCAACCAGGCTTCCCTTGGCTGATCATTTTTAATACTTCTCTAGAGAAAATTTTAAGATTTTCTTTTTCAAAATCGGTAATATCAATTACTTTTCCATTGTAAGCAAAGAATTTATATAACTCTTTCATACGTGGATGCACTTTTAAGTTTTGAGAGTTTAAAATGGTTCCGTTTTCGTCTTCCATTGGGTATAAGAAAACTTTTAAATCTCTGTAGAATAACTTTCCAAAAGCTTCCAAAATACCACCACTTAAATGGCGATAGTATTTTTCGTCAAAAATATCTACTAAATTATTCACACCTAAAGCTAATCCCATACGGGCTTTGGTATAATTAGAGAAATATTCAACCACTTTATAGTATTCTTGGAAATTTGAAATCATTACGGTTTGACCTAATGAACAAAGCAATTCGGCTCTATCCATAAAATCTCTTTCATCAATTTCTCCATCAGAACGAAGATTCGAAAGGGTAATTTCAAAAACGACTAATGTATTTTCTCTCTTTACTTTATTTTCATCAACAAACATTTGTAAAGATTTCTCATACATGTCCATATTTACCTTCGTTACAGGTCTAAAACTGCCACGTAAAGCCAATATGTTCTTTTTGTATAAAATAGCAGCTGGTAATACGTTTTTTCCTGTTGGATCAAACATAACGGCATCAGTCATGTTGTTTTTAACCAACTGTAAACTCATTAAACGGTTGTCTACATCAGCAAATCTTGGGCCTGAAAAGTTAATTGTATCTATTTCCAGTTGGTCCTTTTCAATATGGTCGTATAAATAACGCAACAATCGTTTAGGATCATTGTATTTGTAAAAAGCACCGTAAATCAAGTTTACACCTAATTTTCCTAAAGTTTCCTGTTGTAATTTAGCATCAGTTTCTTTAAATCGGATGTGTAGTAATATCTCGTTATAGGCTTCGTCTGGTTCAATTTGGTATTTAATTCCTACCCAACCGTGACCTTTAAATTGCTTTGCAAAATCTATGGTAGCCACAGTATTGGCATAACTGAAAAACATTTTAGAAGGGTGCTTGTCACGATTTAAACGTTGTTCAATCAGTTCTACTTCATGGTTTAACATTTTTCGCAAGCGACTTTCGGTTACATAACGGCCGTCGTCTTCAATTCCGTAAATCGCATCACTAAAGTCTTTGTCGTAGGCAGACATAGCTTTAGCAATGGTTCCAGATGAACCACCTGCTCTAAAAAAATGTCGGACAGTTTCTTGTCCAGCACCAATTTCTGCAAAGGTTCCGTAAATGTTATCGTTAAGATTGATTCTTAGGGCTTTATCAGTTATTGAAGGTATTTGTTCAATAACTTTATCTCCCTTCAGCGTGATTTCTTTTTCTAAATTTTTCATTATTGGGGTAAATACATTGCAAAGTTAATAAAATGAACCTTTTTTTATCAAATTAATCTTTATTTTTGTGAAAATTATACTAATTGAAAGTCTATTTTTTAGGTACTGGCACCTCACAAGGCATTCCTGTTATAGGAAGCCACCATTCTGTATGCCAAAGTGAAGATGTAAAAGACAAGCGATTACGTGTTTCTGTTTGGATAGAGTGGGATAATCTTTCGTTTGTTGTCGATTGTGGTCCAGACTTTCGTCAGCAAATGCTCACATCGAAATGCCCCAAAATTGATGCCATTTTTTTTACTCATGAGCATTCTGATCATACCGCAGGTTTAGATGATATTCGTCCGTTTTTTTTCAAGCAAGGTGAAATTCCTATTTTTGCGCATGAGCGGGTTTTAAAAAATTTAGAAAGACGATTTGATTATATTTTTGAAACCGAAAATAAGTATCCTGGAGCACCAGGTGTAAAGCCTTTAGAAGTCAAAAATAATGAGGACATTGTAATTTCGGATAAAAAAATTGTTCCCATAAACGTTATGCATGGTAATTTGCAGGTTTTTGGATTCAGATTTGACAATTTCGCTTATTTGACTGATGTAAAAAAGGTTGAAGAAGAAGAAATTGCTAAACTTCAAAATCTAGAGGTATTGGTTATAAACGCTTTGCGTGAAGAACCTCATAGCACTCATTTTAATTTGGAAGAAGCTTTAGCTTTTATAGCTGTAGTACGTCCTAAAAAAGCTTATTTAACGCATATTAGTCACATATTAGGTTTTCACCAAGAAGTACAAAGCAAGCTTCCAGAAAACGTCTTTTTAGCATATGATAATTTAATTCTTAATATTTAAAAAATGAAAAAAATAATTTTGTACGGTTTTATATTTTCGGTGTTGATGAATATTTTTCAGTTGATGTATTCGACTAAAAAATTCAATTTTGATGAAGAGAGAAATACAAAATTTAGAAAAACAATGCACGATAGTATTGCTAAAATCATCGCTGATAAAGAAGATGGTGATTATTTTTCACTAGCTCATAATGATAAAGCGATTGATTATTTGGAAAAATATGATGTGCAAAAATTGATGCCACAGATTAAAGAAAAATTAATGGACTTAAATTCTAATCCTTCTGGAAATAAACTAATTCCTTATGATGAAATGGTTATTAATAAAGTTCGATTTTTGAATCACCGCTGGATTATTGCCGATTTTACCGGACCTGCAGGTTGGGGAGAAATCATCATTAAATATTTTGTTGAAAAAGACGATTCAATAACTTTTGAAACTGCCGAAACACTACTTTACCCGCAACAATAAATGAAAAAGGACTTCAAATTGAAGTCCTTTTTTTTATTTGTTTTCCTGCAACCAATTCTTAAAATCATAAAAATTTTGCGGAGCAACTCCGTGTCCAACAGGATATTCTTTATAAACGTTTGCAATGCCTAAAGTATCTAAAACAGGTTTTGCTTTTCTGGCCCATTCTACAGGGATTACTTGATCTACTGTGCCATGAGAAGCAAATAGTTGCAAATTACTAAAATCATTATTTTCATAATTGTCTTTTGCAATTTCGGGATTAAAATAACCGCTCATAGCGACCACTCGTTGTACTTTTTCAGGATAAGAAGCTGCAATAGCATAACTTAAAATACTACCTTGGCTGAAACCAATTAGTGTAATATGGTTGGCATCGATTGGGTAATGTTGTACTAATTCATCAATGAAATTGGCAATCAAATCGCGAGAGCTTCTGGCTTGGTCTAAATCTGAAAATTTATTTTCATTAGCGTCAAAATTGATGGCATACCAAGCATGACTTCCATACATTAAATCATATGGAGCACGTGCAGAAATTACGTAATATTCATCAGGCAATTCAGAAGCAAATGAAAATAAATCTTCTTCGTTACTGCCGTATCCGTGAAGTAATAGTAATAATGGGTTTTTTTCTAATTTTATTTTTGGTTCTCTAACGAGGTGATGTAGTGATAATTGCATTAGTTTATACTTTGAAATATTTTTTGGTACCATTGGCCTACAAGCGGTACTATTTTTTGTTCTCCATTAAGCGCGCCTAAAAATCCGTAAAGCCACAGGATAAAAATAAATGTCCAGTACGCAGCCGAAACCATCCAGCTATCAAAATAGCCAATAAAATAGCCTAAAGCGAAATACGTAATATTAATTCCTAAAGCCTGACGAATATGAAAAGAAGCAAATGGATTTTTTGTTTCATTGTTCATGAAAATGGCAATGACAGTACCTATAATTGTAACATAGCTAATAATAGCGGCTTGTTTTCCTTCTTCAATTGTGTGCATGATTATTGGTTTAAAATTAAACTTCCTTGATTGTAGATTCCGTAAACTTTTCCTTTTACTTTTTGTCCGATAAATGCTGAATTTTTGGACTTTGAAAGTATGTTTTTTTCTTCAAATGTTGATTCTCCTTCTGGAGTAAAGAAAGTAATATTGGCTTTTTGTCCTTCTTTTAGAGATGTATTTTCTAATCCGAAAACTTTTCTTCCAGAAGTCAGTTTCTCGACAATAACATCACTTGGTAAAATTGCCTGTAAAGCGCCAAAAGCACTTTCTAAACCAATGGTTCCATTTTTAGCCAAATCGAATTCTAGTTTTTTATGTTCTACATCAATTGGATTATGGTCTGAAGTAATGCTATCGATTGTTCCGTTCAATACACCTTCAATTAAGGCTTTTCTATCGGTTTCATTTCGCAATGGAGGTGAAACTCTAAAGTTCGAATCAAATTCGGTTAAAACGGCGTCTGTGAATATTAAATTATGCACTGCTACGCTACAAGTTACTTGTAATCCTTTGGCTTTAGCTTCTTTTATTAATTGTACCGATTTAGCACTTGAAATGGTTGGGATATGTAACTTTCCCCCAGAATATTCAAGAATGAAAAGATTTCTGGAAATGATTAGTTCTTCTGCCAGTGCTGGAATTCCTTTCAACCCTAATTGTGTCGATGTTATTCCTTCGTTTACAATTCCTTTTCCTTTTATGGTGCTGTCCTGTGAAAATGCAATAACAGTCGCATTAAAATCTTGTGAGTACTGCAAAGCAATTTTCAATAAGTTGGCATTGTCTAAACTCTTGTTATAATCGCCAAAAGCAATTGCTCCTGCATTTTTCATGTCAAAAAGCTCGGCTAAATCTATTCCTTCGCTTTTTTGAGTTAAGGCACCAATAGGAAACAATTGTGTAGCAAAACCATTTGCTTTTTGTTGTACAAAATGTATTTGCGATTGGTTGTCTAAAATAGGTAAGGAGTTGGGTTGTAAAGCAATACCAGTGAATCCTGATTTTGCTGCTACTTGTAACCCGTTAGCAATGGTTTCTCTGTCTTCAAATCCTGGTTCTCCAAGTGAAACACTAGTGTCAAACCAACCGGTTGAGACATGTAAATCATCCAATTTAATTTCTTGAAAACCTTCTTGAGATTGAATAGTAGTTCCAATTTTTTCAATTACTCCATCGTTGATTTTAATGTCAACCACTTGATTGTGAAATGGATTTTCAGATTCAATAATTCGGGCGTTCTTGATAATTAAGTTCATTTTATAAATTTTTGTATCAGTATTTCAATTATAAAAAAGAGTAGTGTAAAAATAAGAAACCATTTCCAAATTTGGTTGTCCGTTCTTTCTATTTGTATGGTTTCGAAGAATTTGTCTAGGCTGTCAATTTGGTTCAAATGGTCTAAACTTTCACTACTAGGTTCAGTTAATGTGCTTTCTTTTCTGTCGAAATTGAAACTCAAATTGCCAATTTCTTTTTTGTGTTGCAAAATTTGATAGTTCCCAGCAGTTTTAGGATTGTCGCCACTAAAAAGCTTCAGTTTTTCATCCATAATTTGCTGCATCGGAATAAATTCTTCTGTTTCGTTTTTTATGGAAACCACTTCGTCTTTAGATAGTTTAGTATCTATAACAACAGGTTTGCTATTGCCAATAATTTCAAACTTAACACCGTTTTTTTCGTTGCTGATTCCCATTTTATAAAAGGTAGGAACAATCAGCGGAGAGTTTTGAAAATTGCTATTTACTTTATTGATTGGAGCCGAAAAAATATAAACAGCACCAGTGTTTTTATGAATTGTTGACAAAAATGCCGACTGATCTTCAAAAGTAATGGCTTGTGAAACGGCCGATTTTAATCCGAAACTTTGCTTTACATTAGGATATTGGAAATTGCTTATTTTCTTCTCGAAAACATTTGAAAACAACGGATTTGAAAAGTTTATTTTAGTGATTTTTTTCTCTTGATTTTGAATATTCAAAAACTGAATTCCACCAAAATTATTTAGAAATGAATTGATGTTTGAAATATCATTTTTCTCTGAAGGAATCACTACAATGTTGCCGCCTTTCTCTACAAATTTTCTCAAATTGGTATGCATAGCAAGTGGAATTGACTCTAATTCATTTAAAATAATAGCATCTTGTTTGGCAATTTGACTATAATCTAAACTGCTTACCGTTACATTTTGATAATTGAATTCTGGTTTGGTATAAATTCTTGATAAAAAATTACTTTTTTCCGTTTCGCCAATACTGATGATGTTGATGATTTCAGGTTTTGAGATAGAAAAATAAAATGTATTATCGAAAGTTAAGCTATTGTCGTTTAAAGAAACATAGCCGTTAAAATTATCTTTTGGAATAGTAAAAGTTAGTGTTTGTTTGCGTTTGTTGAGTTTTAAAATCGCTTTGGCAATCAAATTCTCTTTATTGTGAATAGAAACGGGAATCGATTTTTCTTCTTCAAAATTAGAAGAGACAGTAACACCAATTTCGTAAAAATTATCTAAGATTTGAGAAACAAAAACACTATCAATAGCTATATTTTCTAAATTTTCAGCTTCCGGAATTACAAAGTAAGTTTTCGTGTTTTCTGGTAATTTTTCAATAGCATTTGTATTCACGCCAATCGCATCAGTAATAAATACAATATCTTTCCCAACATTACTGTTGTGTGATTTTACTTTGTTTAAAGCGTTTTCTAACGAAAAAGGAATAGGGCTATAGCTTAATTTTTGTAAATCTTTTTCAATAGTATTGATGTTGGTATTCCAAAAATCGTCACTGTTTGTTACTACCGAAAGTTTAACTTCTTCGGGAGTATATTCTAATAAATCTTGTACGGCACGTTTAAGCAATTCCCCTTTTTGACCTTTGGCTTGCATGCTGAACGAATTGTCAAGTACAACAAATAATTCGTTGTTTTTACTGTCGCTATCTACAGCTTTGAAGAAAGGTTGCGCAAACGCTAAAATTAAGGTTGTAAGTAACAATAATCTGGTAGCAAGAAGTAACCATTTTTTGATTTTAGAACTTTTTCGGGTTTGAATCGAAAGTTCTTTAAGGAGTTTTACGTTGGTAAAAAATTCTTTTTTGAAACGACGTAACTGAAATAAATGCACTAAAATTGGTATTACCAGTAAGAAAAGGAAATACAGAATCTCAGGGTGTTTGAATTGCATTTATATCAAGGGTTTACTTCACAAGACCTTTATTTTAGTGGAGTTCAGTGAATTTCATTAGTCAAAGATAATTATCAATTACCAATTATCAATTATCAAATGACAATTATTTCTTCTTTTTCTTCGCTGCTCTATTTTTTAGAATATTTCGGTTAACCGAAGAACTTGTTTTTTTCTTCGTTTTAGAAGGACCACCCAAATTGACTTTTTTGTTCTTTTCGGATTTTTCATGAATGTTTCCTTGGCTTCCTAGTTTTACTTTCTTCATTAGGAATTTTACCTTTTCCTTTTCTTTTTCCGGGCCAATAAGCAATGTAGAAATTTGTACTTCTGAAGGTAAATCTAATTCTTTAATTTCCTTATTCATTAACAATTCAGCTTCCACTTTAATATCGGCTTCCCTTGGAGCGATGAAGCTAATAGCGATACCCGAAGCGTCAGCACGACCAGTACGACCTATACGGTGAATGTACTGTTCTGGCATTTCGGCCATTTCAAAGTTAATAACGTGCGAAATATTTGAAATATCCAATCCACGCGCCATGACATCAGAAGTTATTAATCCTCGAAGTTCTCCATTTTGAAATGAAGCCATAGTTTGCAAACGGTAATTTTGCGATTTATTAGAGTGAATTACACCAAATTGCTCTGGAAAATCTGCTTCAATTCTTTCATGAAGCATATCAGCAATCTTCTTGTTATTTACGAAAACCAGAATTCGTTCTAGCGATTCGTCAGTATTTAGTAAATGCTTAAGTAAATTAACTTTGGTATTAAAGTTGGGAACATTGTACGACAATTGTTCGATTTTTTCCAATGGAGCACCAGAGGCAGCCAGAGATACTTCTTCAGGAAAATCGAAATAATCATTCAGAATCTCATCCACTTCATCAGTCATAGTTGCTGAAAACAATATGTTCTGACGTTTTGGCTTTAGTATCGCTAATATAGATGTAATTTGAGGTCTGAAACCAAGATTTAGCATTTCGTCAAACTCATCGATGACTAATTTTTGAACTTCTTGTAGCCCTAAAACACCATCAAGAGCCAAATCCATGATACGCCCAGGAGTTCCTACCAATATGTCGATACCTTGATAAACATGATTTTTTTGAGTATTGATATTTACTCCTCCATAAAGGCCGAGTGTTCTAACCGACATGAATTGGGTTAGTTTTTCTACTTCTTCCACTACCTGAACTACTAGTTCTCGAGTTGGAACCAGAATCATAATTCGTGGATTAAAAGTATCTACAAACTTATACTGTTTTAAAATGGGTAACAAATAGGCAAAAGTTTTACCGGTACCCGTTTGAGCAATTCCCATCATATCGCGTCCAGACATAATTACTGAAAACGATTTTTCCTGAATAGGAGTAGGCGTAGTGAATTGTAATTCGTCTAATGCTTTTTGTAGTGATTTAGGAAGATTAAATTGCTCGAAAGTTGCCATTTGTATAAATTTATGCAAAGGTATTGTTTAAAGTTAATATTCGTCAATAAATAAGCACACTTCGTCGAAAAAATAGCTTTTTATTTATTAAAATCATTATATTGTACTGTAATTATTCAAACCAATTCATTTAAGTGTCAAATCATAATTATTTAAAAAACGATTTTTATAACCATCTAAAAGAAGATCAAAAATTATTTGAGAAGGTAATTGTCTCAAATAAGAGGTACTTTTTTGTTTGGGATTATGAAAATAAGGAGCAGTTATGGGTGTCAAAATGTATTTGGTATAAACTCGGCTTTAAAAGTAAAGGTCTAGAAAATGATTTGTCGTTTTGGAAATCAAAACTTAGCTTACTTAATTCTTCTGAAGATGAATTGAATGCCATATTAGAATCCAAAAACCCTAAATTAGAATTGTCTTTTATTACTTCTAATGAACAAAAAATTCAGTCGCAAGCCTCCATCTTCGCCATAAGAAATCCAGATAAAACCATTCGACGGGTTATTGGGGTTTTAAAAGACAAAGATTTGGCAGAAGCTTCAAAAGAGAAGCGTAGCGCTAAAAATTTGATCGAAAATCAAGATAGATTTAAATTTATTTCAGAAAATATTTCTGATGGAATTTATATCATTGAAGATAATGAGTTGGTTTTTACATCATCGACCTACTTAAAAATGATGAAGCTTTCTGTTGACAAAAAGAAGGAGCTTCATAATATAGACATGTTTGCTTTAATCCATCCTGACGATAGGGATCGGGTTGTTAATGCTATTTATTCAGCAGCAAATGACAAGCTTTCGTCTGTGAAATACGTTTTTAGATGTCGAAATGGTGTTGGAGATTATATTTGGAGAGAAGATATAATGAATATTCAATATAAAGATTCAGGAGATGCTTTTAGAGCCATCACTATCGCCAGAGATATTACGCAAGAAAAAAATCAAGACCTTGAAAATTTAAACAAACAAAATGCAATTGATTTGCAAAATCGGTTATTATTGAAATTATATTCTAATATCTCTGACAAAAATATTGATGAAAAAATCACTGAAATAACAACCACAGCTGCTGATGGATTAGAGATTGACAGGGCCAGTTTTTGGGAAATAAATGATGATTTTTTGGCGTGTAGAAGCCTTTTCGATAAAGTTGAAAACAGACACAGTCAAAACCATTTATTAGATACAAGGGAAATTCCAAAATACATTACAGCCGTCAATAGTCTAACTGCTTTAGTCGCAGATAATGTGTACGATAATGATAGTACTACCGAACTTATTGAAAGCTATTTAAAACCACAAGGAATTACTGATATGTTAGATGTTCCAGTGCGTGCAAATGGTAAGTTTTATGGGGTTTTTTGTTGCGAACATCGTAACGATCCTAGAGTTTGGAGTGATAACGACATTTCTTTTGCACGTGCGTTAGCCGATTATTTGAGTCTTGCTTTAGAAGAACAGCGAAGAAAAGAAGCCGAATTTAAGTTGAAAGAAAACCAAGAAAAATTAAAGTTTATTTCTGAAAACACCTCTGATGGAATTGTGGTCTATGAAAACAGTAAAGTAATTTACGTTTCACCTGCTTATGTAAGGCTTTCAGGATATTCCGAAGAATCATTGATTGGGTTAGATGTTCAAGAAATTTTTGATCATATCCATCCAGATGATGTTGCAAAAGTAAAATCGGTGGTTTATAAAAATTTAGAGAACAGGGAGAAAAGGTTTAGTTTCGATTATAGATTAAGAGGTACCGATGGACTTTATTATTGGCGTGAGGATTCAGCAAATGTTGTTTATGATGATAACAGTTCGCTTTACTCAACAATTATTATCATTTCAAGAGATATTACTGAACGTAAAAAAACAGACGAAAAATTAATTGAAAGTGAACGTCAACTCCGTTTAATTACCGAAAATACTTCCGATGGTGTAATTGTATTTGAGAAAAGTAAAATTGCCTACGTTTCACCATCATATACCAAACTGTTGGGGTATGCAAAAGAGGACTGCGAAACTTTTACAATGGATGATATCTTTGAAAAATTCCATCCAGATGATTTAATAACAGTAAGACCATTTATATACGATTGTCTTTCCAAAAAAATGAAAGAGTTTAAATACGAATTTAGATTCAAAGGGACTGATGGGAATTATTATTGGCGTGAAGATTCCGCAAATGTAATTTATGGTGACGATGGTAAATATCTAAAGTATATTATTGTAACTAGAGATATATTAGCTCGAAAAGAAGCTGAAAAAGAGAAAAATAGATTGTACGATATAACCGAAAAGCAAAACGAAAAACTAATTAATTTTACTCATATTGTTTCTCACGACATTCGTTCTCACACGAGTAATTTGTCTATGATTCTTGATTTGTATGAAGATTCAAATGATATTGATGAACAAAAAGAGTATTTTAGTATGTTAAAACAAAGTACAAATAAACTTTCGGACACCATTTTTTATCTCAATGAAACAGTAGCTATTCAAAGTGGGGTAAAAAGTAAAAAAGTACTTTTAAGTCTTCATAATGAAATTGAAAAAACAATTTTAGGGATAAATGCAATCATTAAAACAAATAATGCCATTATAAATATTAATGTAGATGAATCTCTCGAAGTAGTTGCCACCCAATCTTATTTAGAGAGTATCATATTCAATGTTTTAACGAACGCAATCAAATACAAATCGCTTGATCGTGATCCAGTTATCAATATCAATGCTTCAAAAGTAGATGATGAAGTAAAATTAGCAATTCAAGATAATGGAATAGGGATTGATTTGATTAAAAATAAAGATAAAATTTTCGGAATGTACAAAACCTTCAGCAATAACCCAGATGCAGTTGGTTTGGGCTTATTTATGGTAAAAAACCACATAGAATCTATGGGAGGAAGAATAGAAGTTGAAAGTGAATTAGGAAAAGGAACTACATTTAATCTGTATTTTATATGAAAAAAATTGACTTGACATATATTATTGACGATGACAATATTTTTGTTTTTGTATTAAAAAAACTTTTAGAGAAAAACGAAAATTTCAATCAGGTTTTAGATTTTAAAAATGGAGAAGATGTAGTGAGTGCTTTGTGTGATGATCGTATTCCAAAACCGGATTTAATATTGTTAGACATTAATATGCCAGTTATAGATGGATGGCAATTTCTAGAAGAAATTGAAAAATTGCCTAATAAAGACCAATTAAATATTTACATCATGTCCTCATCGATAGATGCTAATGATATTGAAAAATCTAAATCATTTTCGACAGTAAAGGATTTTATATCAAAACCCATAAGTCATGAAAAATTAAATGCCTTAATACAAAACTTATAAAAGCAAAAAACCATCTCAATTTTAGAGATGGTTTTTTAAATATAAATGGTTTGGTTTAAAACATATTAGTTGTTCAACATAACCGGCATCACAAGCATGGTAACTGTTTCACCTTCGTCAAGACCATCAACAGGAGTTAAAATCCCTGCTCTGTTTGGCATAGACATTTCTAACATAATCATATCCGATTGTAAGTTAGTCAACATTTCAGTTAAGAAACGAGAGTTGAAACCTATTTGCATATCGTCACCTTGATAATCACAAGTCAAACGCTCTTCAGCTTTGTTAGAATAATCAATATCTTCTGCAGAAATGTTTAATTCTGTTCCCGCAATTTTTAATCTGATTTGGTGTGTCGTTTTGTTTGAGAAAATCGCCACACGACGTACAGAGCTTAAAAATTGTGTTCTGTCGATCATTAATTTGTTTGGATTTTCTTTTGGAATAACCGCTTCATAATTTGGATATTTCCCATCAATTAATCGACAAGTTAAAATATAATTATCAAAAGAGAAAGTCGCGTTAGAATCGTTGTATTCAATGGTTACTTCAGCATCAGAAGCTCCTAAAATTCCTTTTAGAATATTCAAAGGTTTTCTTGGCATGATAAAATCAGCTACTTCCGAAGCTTTTACATCCGTACGAGCATATTTCACTAACTTATGAGCATCAGTGGCTACAAAAATCAAACCTTCTGGAGAAAACTGGAAGAAAACACCCGACATTACCGGACGCAAATCATCGTTTCCAGCTGCAAAAATAGTTTTACTAACCGCCGTTGCTAAAACTTCGGCAGGAACAATTGTTTTTGAAGGCTCTTCTAAGTTTACTGATTTTGGGAATTCTTCACCTGGAGCATACGCTAAAGCATATTTTCCGGATTGAGAACTAATTTCAATAGTACTATTTTCTTCAACGGTGAATGTTAACGGTTGTTCCGGAAATGTTTTTAAAATTTCTAATAATAACTTTGCTGGAACAGCCACACTTCCTTCGCTGGTTGAATCTATCGAAAGTGAAGCAGACATAGTAGTTTCTAAATCTGAAGCAGAAACTAAAAGTTCGTTTTGCTTTAATTCGAATAAGAAATTATCTAAAATAGGCAGTGTATTACTACTGTTGATAACACTTCCTAAAACTTGTAATTGTTTTAATAAATAAGAACTTGATACTATAAATTTCATCATCGTATTTTTAAATCTTGTGTCTCAAAATGGGAGACTTTTTTTATATCTTACAAATATATCGTAAACTAATCAGTATAAAAAACAATTTTATCAACAACTATCGACCAAATTGTCTTTTTCGGATGTAGGTAATTGCAATTCCAAAAATGAGCAATAAGACCAATGGTAGCCCAACAGTCAGGAATTGTGTATAGGTATAATTTTCATATACTTTTTCTTTGTCTAGCAATGGTAAATCGACTTCTTTACTTCGAATGTTAATAAGTCCATTGTCATCGAGTAAATAATTTACACAATTCATTAAAAATTCCTTGTTAGCATACACTTGGTTGGTCCATTTATCGAAGCCCAATTCAAGCGGTTGTCCTTTGTCATCCAATTGATTTTTGATGATATCTCCATCAGAAACAACAATCATTTTCGACGGATTTCCTTTTGCTTTAAAACTTCCATCTTTAAAGGCTAAAACCCTGTTTTCAAAAACCGAAGAGAAATTACCTTCAAGCAAAAGACCAACAGGAATACTTCCGGCTTGATAGTCTTGCGGATTTGGTTTTTCGTTCACCATTTTCAAATCAACTTCAACAGGTGTGCCTATTTTTTTCGAATAAATCGACGATTTTAATAGAACGGTTTTCTTAATTCCGTTTTTTAAAGTATCAATGCCGTTGGCAAAATCCAGTTTTATTCCGTCAATGTTATTTACAATAGGATGTTTGCTTTCCGGGAAAATAAAAGGGGCATAAAACCAAGGATATTTTTGGTATTGGGTTTCGTTTCCACGTTGTCCAGTGGCTAAAGCTATGGGAGCCGATTGTAAATCTTTGATCAAAGTTGGATTAATTCTGAATCCGTATTTGAAAAACATGTCATTTAAACCCAAATCATACGGAAAAGCAAAGCTAGATCCTGTTTTGTTTAAACTTTCCATGTCGATATTGACCATTTCAACCAACCAAAGTGTTTTCCCACCGTTGATGATAAACTGGTCTAAAACCTGTTTCTCGGCATCCGTAAAAGCTGCTTTTGGCTTTGCAATAATGGCTAGATCAAATGTTTTTAATGCTTTGGCAAATAAAACCGGATCTTTTGAAACTGAATCTAATGGAAATGGAGCAATAAAATAATTTTCTCTAACCGTTTGTAAAAAATCGGCCTTGAAAACATCAGGCAATTCGTTTTTACCCTTAATTACGGCTATTTTTTTCTGTTTAGGCGTTGTAACCTTATGAAAGGCATCGGCAAAAGCATATTCTAAATGCTGCACTGAGCTCACTACTTTTTGTTCTGTTGTAGCACCTAATTTATTTTTGAGTAAAGGTATTTTGGTGCTTTTGTCTTTATAAGTCGCAATCGCCCAAGGAAAAACGACTTCTTGAGATTGCTTTCCTTTGTCATCAACCGAAATTTTTATTGGTGTTAAGCCTCTTTCCAGAAAGGAAGCCATAATGGCATCAGATTCTTCAGGGTTTTCCAACGGATTGACAAACTGATAAATGATGTTTGGGTTATACGCTTTGTATTCGTCTAGAATTTGCTTGGTTTCGGTTTGCAAACGTTTGAATTCGGCTGGGAAATTCCCTTCTAAAAAAACGTCTATATAAAGTGGTTCTTTAACGTTTTTTATAATGGATAAAGAAGTTTCTGATAAAGTATAACGCTTGTCTTTGGTTAAATCAAAACGATGAAAAAATTGACTTCCAATCCCGTTTACAATTAGTAAAATGATAATGGTAGATAATAATATCTTGAGTTTCTTTTTCTTAATTGGTATCATTACAATTTGTACGATTTTAATTTGTAAACAGTTAACGATAAAAATAAAACAGCAATACTTACAAAGTAAATAACGTCACGGGTGTCAATCACACCACGGCTCATGCTTTTGTAATGGTAATCCATTCCGAAAGAAGCTATTGCATTGCCAAAGTTTCCAAAAATTGGATAGCTTGAAATTCCTTGAAAACCAAAATACAGCACAAAACACAAGAAAACCGAAACGATGAACGCTACGATTTGATTGTCAGAAAGTGTTGAAGTAAAAATTCCTATCGAAGTATACGCTGCCATTAAAAATAGCAATCCAAAATAAGAACCCAATGTACTTCCAAAGTCTATATTTCCTTCAGGTAAGCCTAAATCGTAAATCACTTTCACATAAACTAAGGTTGGAATGATGGCAATAATCAATAATAAAAAGGCGCCTAAAAATTTACCGTTGACAATTTCCCAAAGCGATAAAGGTTTGGTTAGTAACAATTCCATGGTTCCTTGTTTCTTTTCATCCGAAAAGCTACGCATCGTAACTGCTGGAATTAGAAATAACATAATCCAAGGCGCAATAGTAAAAAAGGGTGTCATATCTGAAAATCCGGAGTTCAGGATGTTGTAGTCTCCTTCAAAAACCCATAAAAAAAGGCCGCTGAGTAATAGGAAAATGGCAATGACCAAGTAACCTATTGGCGAACCAAAAAAGGATCTGAATTCTTTAAATAAAATGGCTTTCATTTGTGTTTATTCGGTTATTTATTTATTCGTTTATTCGATTACTGCAAAGTAACTAATTTATCTACACTCCAAGCTTCTGGTTTGTCGTTAAATAATTTTTTGGTGAATGTCCAAACGTCGTAAAAAAGTTCAGAGTTTCTATAATTTTCTAAGTCCTGTTCTGTTTCCCAATAGCTATAAGTAAAGAAAATACTTTTATTGTCTTTATCCTGATACAGTTCTAAAAAACGATTGCCTGGAGCATTTCGTATTTTTTCTTTCATTAATTCGAAATTCTCCAAAAATGCTGGAATATTTTCTTCGTGAAAACTCAATTTTACGATGCGTACAAACATAATAATTTATGATTTTAGATTTATGATTGAAGATTTGTAATTTGGCTAATATTCATAATTTAAATTTTTTTGATGTTTTGCAAGAAATCGGAAATCTATAATCTAAAATCAATACTGACCACATCACGATATTTCAATCCTAACAATGAACTTGCCGAACCAACAGTATTTGGATTACTTTTATATATTGAAATTTCTAAAAAATCAGCATCATTAAAAATCGCTAATTTTTCGCCTTCAAAATCCTTTAAAGTATAAGCATCTGTCACTTTAAAATCAGAATAACTTGAATGTATTCGTTTGATGTTTTTGTCTTTAAATCGGCTGTTGCCAAATTTAATCTCAAATGAACGGTTTTTGCCAATTTCAGCAAACATTTTCTTTGAAATATTCGTCACGCAATTTCCAAAATGATCAATGTAAACCACATAGCCTTTAATGCTATTAAAATCGGAAGCCACAACAGCCTGCAATTCGTTTACAACTTTAATTTGTTTGATTTCTTTACCAATAACACTCAAAGCACCTCCTTTAGACAAATGACAAGCTACTTTTACAAACACATCTAAATCATTTGAACCATCAGGCAAACGATCGTGGATGTTAATTTCTACTATTTTTTGAGGAAGAATTTTTTGAGTTAAAATGCTTAAAATACCATTATCAGCACAAACGAAAAAATGATCATTCCATTGTAAAGCAATGTGTTTGTTTTCGTGAGTTCGCTCACTATCAATACCAATTAAATGAACTGTTCCTTTAGGAAAGCTGTTATAAGATGCATTAATAATGTAACTCGCCTCTGAAATATTGAACAAATCGACATCGTGAGAAATGTCAACGATTTGAACTTCAGAATGTTCTGAAATCAACTTGCCTTTTAAAGAACCTACAAAGTGGTCTTTCAAGCCAAAATCAGTAGTAAGCGTAATTATTGACATCATTTTGTTTATAACTATTCCTGGAAAATTGCTTCAAATTTATTAGATTTGAGATATGCAAAGCTAACTTATTTTTTTAATTTAATCTTCCTGCTTTTGAACGAGAGAATAATTGAATTACACGACATTGCTCCCAAAGATTTTTGGGGTGCACAAGACACTCATCTTGAAACCATTAAGAAGTATTATCCAAAGCTTAAAATCGTGGCGAGAGGTACTACTCTAAAGGCTTTTGGTGAGAAAGATGAGCTTGACGAATTTGAAAAACGCTTCAACAGATTAATGGTTCACTTTACTCGTTACAATAACATCGATACTAACGTAATTGACAGGGTAATTTTGAGCGATTCTCGTGAAGAACAACGCATGGGTGACCACGACAAAATCTTGGTTCACGGAATTGGTGGAAAACTAATTAAACCCATGACTCCCAACCAGCAATTGTTGGTTGAAATGATGAATAAAAATGACATGGTTTTTGCTGTTGGTCCCGCCGGAACAGGTAAAACTTACACCGGAGTTGCCATGGCAGTCAAAGCATTAAAAGAAAAACAAGTCAAAAGAATTATTCTAACGCGTCCAGCGGTAGAGGCAGGGGAGAACCTTGGTTTTTTACCTGGAGACATGAAAGAAAAACTGGATCCTTACATGCAACCATTATATGATGCCTTGCGTGATATGTTACCTCCACAAACATTAGAAGATTATATCCTAAAAGGAATTATCCAAATTGCACCATTAGCTTTCATGCGTGGACGTACTTTAGACAATGCTTTTGTAATTCTAGATGAAGCGCAAAACACCACTCATTCGCAAATGAAAATGTTTTTGACCCGTATGGGTAAAAACGCTAAATTTATGATAACTGGAGACCCAGGTCAGGTCGATTTGCCACGCAGGACTATTTCCGGATTGAAAGAAGCTATTTTGGTTTTAAAAGATGTGGACGGAATTGGAATTATTTATCTTGATGACAAAGATATCGTACGTCATAGATTGGTTAAAAAGGTTATTGACGCTTACAAACAAATTGAAAATACCGACTAATAGAAGTTACAACGTCTTTGAAGCGGAAAGTTGAAAATGTATTTCAGCTTTCCGCTTTATTTTTTAAAATTTCTAAATCAAAATTACTTTGCAACTTTGTATCTTTGCGACTTTGCAACTCAAAACAAACAACAACACAACAACAATGAACACGATTACAACTACGAATTTCAATTTTCCCAATCAAAAATCAGTTTATCACGGTAAAGTAAGAGAGGTTTACAATATTAATAATGACCTTTTAGTGATGGTGGCTACCGATAGGCTTTCGGCTTTTGATGTTGTCATGCCAAAAGGAATTCCTTACAAAGGCCAAATCTTAAATCAGATTGCTACAAAATTCATGGAACTAACGCAAGATATTGTTCCAAACTGGTTAATAGCAACGCCAGATCCAAACGTAGCGGTTGGACATTTGTGTGAACCGTTTAAGGTAGAAATGGTGATTCGTGGCTATCTATCAGGACACGCAGCTCGTGAATATGCTTTAGGAAAAAGAATTTTATGTGGCGTAACAATGCCGGATGGATTAAAAGAAAACGATAAATTTCCAAGACCTATTATCACACCTTCTACAAAAGCAGACAATGGAGCACACGATGAAGACATTTCTCGTGAAGACATTTTGTTAAATGGGATTGTTTCGGAAGAAGATTATTTGATATTGGAAGAATACACCCATGCCTTATACCTAAGAGGAACTGAAATTGCCGCTTCTCGCGGATTAATTTTAGTCGATACTAAATACGAATTTGGAAAAACCAAAGAAGGAAAGATTGTTCTAATCGACGAAATTCATACTCCAGATTCTTCACGTTATTTCTATGCTGAAGGTTATCAAGACAGACAAGATAGAGGTGAAGCACAAAAGCAATTATCTAAAGAGTTTGTTCGTCAGTGGTTAATAGCTAATGGATTTCAAGGACAAGACGGACAGCAAATTCCTGAAATGACTGATGAATACATTGCTTCTGTTTCAGAAAGATATATTGAATTGTTTGAGAATATCTTGGGAGAACCTTTCGTAAAGGCTGATATTTCAAATATTAATGAACGTATTGAGAAGAATGTTTTAAGTTTTCTGAATCAGTAATTATTTGATTTCACAATATACAAACCACGCTTTTGCGTGGTTTTTTTATACCCTGTTTTAATTGTTTTAAAATGAATGCGTTAAATAATTGTTATAATCTAAAATTAGAGTAACAATAATATTTTCATGTCGTCTTACAAGAATAATTTGTTAAATAGAGCTCTTTTATTTCTCATAGTTTATCCTGATTTAAATACTGAATTTTACTAATTCTCTTATTTTGAATGACTTGTAAAAGTTTTTTGTTAAAATAAAGTTAAAATTAAGTACTATGTAAAACAAGATACCTGATTTTAGACATATATTTGCATAGGATATTATTATATGTTTTTATAATGATGCAAAAAAAAATAAACAAACAATTAAAAAATACATTATCATGAAAAGTTCAATATTTAATTTAGCAGTTGCTTTGGTAGTTATAACCAATGTTAGTGATGGGTCTTTCCATACAAGAAAAGGAACAAAAGTTTCTCAGGATGAAGTGGTAGAAGCTTCTCAAAATGATATTCCTACAGCTTTATTAACCGATATCTATTCTTTAGAACAAGAAAAATTTCCAATGAAGAATGTTTCAAATGTACTGAAACATAAAACAGCAGTTGTAACTCATTTGACTCAACCTTCGATGAATAACAATTTAAATGACTTTGCAATGGTAGGGGGAATACCATCAATGAGTATCGAAGAAGTTATCGCACAAGATAATGCCATAACTGAGAATCAATTTTCAAATGAAGTACAAGCGTTGAATTTTGTAGCAATAGAAAATGCACTTCCTTACGATAATGGAAAAACAATTGAAGAGGTTATCACAGAAGATAATGCCATAACTGAGAATCATTTTTCAAATGATACACAAGCGTTGGATTTTGTAACAATAGAAAATGCTCTTCCTTATGAAAATGAAAAATCGATTGAAGAGATTATGGCTGAAGATAATGCTATAACTGAGAATCAATTTTCAAATGAAGCACAAATATTTAATTTAGTAGTAATTGAAAATGTACTTCCTTATAATAATGAAAAAACTATTGAAGAAGTTATTGCAGAAGATAATGCTATAACTGAAAATCAATCTTCAAACGAAACACAAGTATTGGATTTTCACTTATCTCAAGATTCATCTTATACTGAAAAAATAGATAATGTAGTTTTTAACAAATCTATTAAAACTATTGAAGAAATGATAGCTGACGACAATACTATTACAGCAAACTAATCTTCAAATGAATACCAATTTTTGGTTTTAAAATCAAAAATCCTGATTTACAATTAAGAACTTGTAAACCAGGATTTTTCATATAAATTACTTTTATAAAAATGATATACTCTTTTATAATAAGTCAATTCAACTATTTAGTTCTTCTCGAGGATAACTTTTAAATCGTCAAGACCTTTTTGTAAATCACCACCTAACATGTCTTCCATTCCCATAATAGGCATCATGGCATTCATAGGAAAAGGCATTTTTCCATTAAAGCCCCATTTTACCTTGGTTTGTGTTGGCGAAACTGCTTCGGTAGTTAAATAAGCATAGCCTGTATCTTCAAATGGTCTTGTAAAACGCAATTCTAAATCAAGGCGTTCCCCATTAGTAATTTTTTTAATTTCTTGCTCCCCAGCGCCAACATCATCTTTGGCACTGTCCCATCCGTACACAAATCCAACTTGACCATCGGTTCCAGAGAAAGTTTTTTTCATGGCAGGGTCTTTTTGATTCCAAACACTAAAATAGTCTTGATTTTTGACATATTTAATGTAGTTAAAAACACTGTCTTTAGGTTTGTTGATAACAACTTCTCTTTCTACTGCATAATCTTTTTTCATGAATAAGGCAGCAAGTAAAAATAATCCAATTAGGACAACTAGGAATAAAACAATTTTTTTGATAATTCTCATGGTTAAATAGTTTAAGGTTACTGTTTATTTTGATTTTTTGAATACCGATTCGTAAGTGTTTATCCATTTCTCAACCGTTATTTTTTGCATGAGTTCGCCAATCAATTCAAACGGAATATCTTCAGGTTTCTTAAAACGCATACAACTTTTCCCCATATCTAACCTTTTTTTAGAATGCTTTGGAAACTCGGAAGTAAACCATTCGAGTAATTCGGGATCGGCATAAATTCCCATATGATAAAAGGCAATGAAGTTTTTCTGTGAAGCCATTCCGGCAAACGGAAGAGGCATTTTAGGATCACAATGATATCCGTTTGGGTAAATTGCATGTGGAACTGAATATCCCATCATTCCGTAACCCATGCATTCTTGAAATCCCTCGGGTATATTTTTAAGTATTACATCTCTCAATTTATTGAAACCGACCTTTCGATCTTCTGGAATTTCATTCAGATAGTCATTGACTGTTGTGGCTTTCGATTGCATTTTTTTGATTTGTTTATAGTAAAGTTAATAAAAAAACCATAATTCAATAATTTAGAATTATGGTTTTTATAAGTTCGATTCTTCCACTTTATTTTCATTTGCAGTGGAAACCGCTTTATTTTTTTATGATTAGTTCATTATAATAGCATCAAAATAAAACTGTCCGAGCCAGCAAGCGGCACTAGTATCACCTAAAATATCTGACCTTGTTATGTTCATAGTCAATGAACTTTGAGATTTTAATGCATAATTCAAATTGAAAGTATCAGGATAGGAGCTGTTATTGTATGGACTGAACATAAAACCACTTGGCACAAAAGGCAATTGTGGACTAAAATCATATCGTACTTGTAGTCTTTCTGCTTTTAGAGGCGTGCCAGCTGCTATAGCTGCAGACGTTTGTCTTTGTAAAACTGTCCATGTCACCGTTGTACTTACCCCTTTTACTGTTCGGATGTAACTTCCGGTACTACCAACCGCAACCGAACCACAAATTGGAATTTCCAAATCCTGAATAAAAGCTAATTCAGGCATTGAAAGACTTGAAGCAGTAATTTGTTGCCAAGTTGCATTACCAGAGGCATCGGAAACTAATGTTTTTCCAACTCCTTGATTTCCATCAACAATTCGTAATGCTGCAGGTGCGAGAACAGAAATAGTAACATCATCAACGTAAGCAGCATCTTCACCAACAGCACTTGAACTATCTTTAACATAATCCCAACGTAGTGTTCTTGAACCAGCTGCAAGAATATAGGTTTGTTGTGTCCAGCCAACGGTACCTGACCATTGATTTTGTTGAACCCCATCTATAAAAAAGCGCAAATAATCGTAATTAGCTTCACTATTCACTCTTAAATAAAAACTTAAAGTACCGCCTCCAGCAGGAACAGTAATAGTTGCAGATGACATAGATGAAGTTTGACTGTCGCCAATAGATCCTGATTTTGCAGCGTAAGTTCCTGCATTTTTTTGAATAGTTTGTGTTGCCCATGCAGTTCCTGCCGATGTTAGTGGAGTAATTGCATTGCTTTCAAAATTCTGACTTAGTAATGTTGTAGCGCCTCCAGTATTCTCAATATGAAGCTTTGTTGTTGGTGCCGAAGTACCAACTCCCACATTTGCTGTATTATTATTGTAAATATCATTCCCTACTTTTGTCCAATGGTTTGTTGATCCTGTAAATGGAGTCCAAATACTGCCATTCCAATAGTAAAATCCAATTCCGGTTGTAGCATTGGTATTATAAACCATTAAACTGGTTGCCGGAGAAGTTACCGGAGCTGAGGCACTTAAATTAGGAATTGAAATTCTTGGAATTAAAAGCCCTTTGTCTGTAGCTGTTATGTCAAGCATGGAACTGGCATTGGGAGTTGTTGTATTAATTCCAACTTGCGAAAAGACAGCTATTGGAAAAAGTAAAACAAAAAGTAATTTTTTCATGATATTTTGTTGGTGTTTTGGTTGTATCAACAAAAATTAGAAAAAGTAACTGCTATTAAAAAAAAGTGGGATAAAGTAATGCTATTTTGGGATATAAATATTTAAATACTTAATAATGAGTTGTTCAACTTTTGTAAAACATCTTCTTTATAGCTTTTTGATATTGGAATTTTTTTATTGTCTATGCAAATATAATTGGAATTAAAACTTTCAATTTTAGTGCTGTTTATAATGAAACCTTTGTGGGTTTTGATAAACGTATGGGGCAGCTTGGATAAAAATTCGGTAATAGTTGATCGGAATCGATATTCTTTTTGAGAAGTAAACAGGAGTAAGTAATTTTTTTGGCATTCAATATGAAGAATTTCATCTAACATAACTCTTTCATAAACTTCGTTATGTTTGATATAAACAAAATCAGTTATAGTTTCTTCAGAGGTTTGTATCTGCTTATTAAAATTCAAAATAGCTATTTCAATAGCAGAAAATAGTTCTGCTTTTTGAAAAGGCTTAATCAAGTAACCATATGGATTTGTTGCGATGGCATTTTTTATGGTAAGATCATCAGTATAAGCGGTTAAGAAAATATGTGGAATTTGGTAATTTTCTATAATGTGATTGGCAATCCAAATCCCGTCTTTATCTCCTTGAATAGTAATGTCAAGTAAAACAAATTCTACCTTGTTATTCTCCAGTATTTCAATGGCTTCTGTTGCATTCATAGCAGTTCCAATTACATTATAGCCCATTTCTTTCAGAAAAACAGAAATGGTTTTTTGTGTAATGTACTCGTCTTCTACAACTAATATGTTTAAAGGTTGATTCATAATTATAAGTCTTTAAAAGTAATAATTATTGTTGTTCCATTTTGACTAAGCCAATCAAAAGTGCCTCCAAGCTGTTTGGTAAGTCCTCGAATAAGATCAAAGCCTATCGAATGGAGGTTTTTTGGGTTAAAGTCTGTTGGAAGCCCATTACCATTATCTTTGATGATTAGTTTATACAATTCTTGATCTTTGGTAAAATTGATATTTATTTGTCCTTTCTCCTTTCCTATAAATGCATGCTTGAAGCAATTGGTAATAATTTCATTGATAATCAAACTCAGCGGAATAGCAGTATTTATGCTTAATTCAATTTCATTTGAATTTATGATTGTTTTGATTTTTGAATTATTGCGATATGTATTTTGAATTGCATTAATCAATTCGGTTAAATAGTTTTGAAAAGAAACGGTACTGAAATTCTCTGATTGATAAAGTGTTTTATGGATTAAAGCAATCGATTGAATTCGTGCTTGTCCTTCTTGTAAAATGATTTTGGCGTTATCGTCCGATACATTTATATTTTGAAGCTCCAGAATTCCAGAAATTATCTGAAGATTGTTTTTCACTCTATGATGAATTTCCTTTAAAAGTATGTCTTTTTCAGCTAAAGACTCTTTAATTGTTTTGTTTTTGGCAGAGATTTCAACATTCATTTTCTGAATCTCTCTTTGTTTCTTTCTAGAATTTATCAAATATAAAAGACCAGTTACTAAAACTGTTGCCAAACCAAAAATAAGTATTAACAATAAGCCTTTTTGCTTTTTATTGATGTCTAATTGTTGTTGCTCAATTAAATTGTCTTTCTCCTCTAGTTGATATAAAATTTCATTTCCTGCCAATAACAATCGTTGTTTATTACTATTGATGGAATCACTTAAAGCAAATGCCTTTTCAAATAAATCGTAAGCTTCTTTTGTTTTGTTAAGCGATTTAAAGAGTGCTGCTTTGGTCTTGTAGTAGGATACTTTTACCATTGGATCAACACCATTTGGTAATAATTCAGCTGCTTTTTGAATTCCAGCTTCTGCTTCTTGGTGATTTTTAAAATGCAAATAACATTTTGAGAGTAGTAAAATACTTTGTACAGTACTATTATTGTTGTCGTTGTTTTTTAGACCAACTGCGATATCTTCTTTTAAAAGAGGCATAGCTGTTTTATAGTCGTTTAATCGGATGTGTAAAACACCCAAATTTCCTTTGGTCACTGCAACTAAACGAGAGTAGGAATCAAAATTGGTTTTTTTTAAGGCTACTTCGGATAATTTTAAGCAAAGGTTATAATAGCGAAAGGCATTATTGATATCGTTGTTCATCGAATAATAATACCCCAAGTCATTATAGGCAGATGGTACAATTAATGAATCTCTTTTAGGGTTTTTGAGGAGTTCCTGAATTTCAGATTTTAATTGCACAATGGCTTTGTCATATAAGTAGAGTCGGGCATACAAGCTACTTTTAATATTGTAACTCCATAAAGGGAAGTAGACACCTTTCCTTTTTAAGATAGAAATCTCGGAGTTTATTTTAAAAACATTGGAGTACAAATTCAAATTCAAGTATGATTTTTGGAGACCAACCAACAAATTCATATATTCTGATTCGGAAAGTTTATATTCCTTATCGTTTTGAATTTCTTTTAAAACTTCAATAGCTTTAATTTCATCTCCTTTAATATTATAGACTTCAGCTAAGGCGAATTTTAATTTTATTAAATTCGGTTTATTAGATTTTATCTTTTCTTCAGAAAGAAGTTTGGGGAAATTCTGATAAAAGAAATCTTTGTAAGTTCTTTTATCATTTAAATTTAACTTTTCATAAAAAATAACCTTATCAAAACCGTTTTTAGTATTAAATTGAGTTTTAATACTATCTTTTTTCCCAATAGAATAACCTAATGAAGGAAGGAATAAGAGTAATGATAAAGTTATTTTTCTTGATAGAATCATCTTTTATTTAAAATAAGAAAACGTTTCGTTGTTCTCAATTTTAAGTAAACTCTCGTAAATTAATTTAATCACGTTTTCTACATCCTCTCGGTGTACCATCTCAACTGTAGTATGCATATAGCGTAACGGTAACGAAATTAATGCCGATGCAACTCCGCCATTGCTATAAGCAAAAGCATCCGTATCGGTTCCAGTAACTCTGGACGAAGCCAATCGTTGGAACGGAATTTTGTTTTTCTCGGCTGTATCAATAATAAGCTCTCTAAGATTATTTTGGACTGCTGGAGCATAAGTGATAACCGGACCTTTACCAATTTTGGTTTCGCCTTCTATCTTTTTATCAATCATAGGAGTGGTAGTGTCATGACAAACATCGGTTACAATAGCCACGTTTGGACGAATGGTATTGGTAATCATTTCGGCGCCACGAAGACCTACTTCTTCCTGAACCGCATTAACGATATACAATCCAAAAGGTAATTTCTTTTTGTTTTCATGCATAAGACGAGCAACTTCGGCAATCATAAATCCACCCATTCTGTTATCTATGGCGCGACAAACAAATTTATCATTGTTTAAAATCATAAACTCGTCAGGATAAGTAATAACACAACCTACATGTACACCTAATTTTTCAACTTCTTCTTTGGTTGAGCAACCACAATCAATAAATATATTGTCTATTCTGGCGGCTTCTTCTTTACTACGGTTACGAGTATGTATGGCTGGCCAGCCAAAAACACCTTTTACAATCCCTTTTTTAGTATGAATATTGACACGCTTAGAAGGAGCAATTTGGTGATCTGAACCGCCATTGCGTATAACATATATTAAACCATCATCAGTAATATAGTTTACATACCAAGCGATTTCGTCACTATGTCCTTCAATTACTACCTTATATTTAGCATCAGGATTTATAATTCCTACTGCAGTTCCATATGTGTCGGTAATAAAAGTATCAACATAAGGTTTCAAATAATCCATCCATAATTTTTGTCCTTCGCTTTCAAAACCTGTTGGAGAAGCATTATTTAAGTATTTTTCTAAAAAAGTAATAGATGATTTGTTTAATATCGATTTTGTAGCCATAAAATATTTTTTCGCTAATTTATAAATTTGGCATTAGAGTTGCTTAATAATTATATATTTTTGAATAAATAATTTTCCAAATGAAGTTAATAAAATACGTATTTATCCTAGCTCTTTTGCCTTTCGCAAGTCAGGCTCAGGTGGTTAATGATACGCTCGATGTAGAAAACGATAAAAAACAAGATACTGTAACTCAAGTCACCTATGAGTTAGAGGAAGTCTATGTGTCTAATAAATACGATATCAAATCGGCCGAAGAGAGAAAAAAGTTCTTAATTCTTCAAAGAAGAGTCCTAAAAACCTATCCTTATGCTAAAACAGCAGCCGATAAACTCGTTGCGTTAAACAAAGGGATGCAATCCTTAAAATCCGAAAGAGAAAAAAAGAAGTATTTCAAATTAGTCGAGAACTATCTTACTAATGAGTTCGAAGGACAACTCAAAAAGTTAAGCCGTAAAGACGGACAAATATTAGTCAAACTCATTCACAGGCAAACAGGCTCGACTACTTTCGATTTAATTAAAGATCTAAAAAGTGGCTGGAAAGCATTTTGGTCAAACAATACCGCCAGATTATTCGATATCAATCTTAAAACAAAGTATGATCCCTATGCCGTTTCCGAAGACTTTATTATAGAAGGAATACTATATAGGTCTTTCAACGATGGCCGACTCCCAAAACAATCATCAAAAGTTGAAATGGATTACACAGAGTTAGCCAAACTGTGGCGCGAAAAGCTCAAAGCCATGAAAGCCGAAAAATAAAACGAAAGCATCATATATATAGTATGGTGCTTTTTTTTGTTTTTGGCGTGTCCCTCTCTCGTCCCAAAAGACGAGATCGGGTCGGGCTATCCGCTACAAGTCCTCGTCTAG
>JASLID010000049.1 GCA_030153045.1 Flavobacterium sp. | reverse complement strand
ATTGTGTCAATTTTTGTTATTCTATCAGTTTCATAGTTTGTTCTTTCTCTAATGAATCGAATTTGAGCAGAGTCATTCACAACGTTAATATTGCTATTTTTCAAGTCTTCATTATTTACTTTATCTTTAAATTCAATTATTTTTTTTTCAAAAATGAAGTTTTTAATTTCAGTGAGTTCAAACTCATCAGGAACTTTCATAAATCCACTAAACTTTGCATATAAAATATAATTGTTTGAATTTGCAATCATAGTTTTTGGCCAAATGATATTAGCCATTATATAAATTACAAATATTCCTGCAAGACCAAATAATAAACTTACAAGTGCTACGATTGGTGAAAACGTATATATTGAAAAATATGATTTAAGATTCTTAACTAGAAAAAATAAAATTGCTCCAGAAATCAGAAAACAATATTTGATTATTTGTGAGTAAGCAAAATGAAGCGAAAACTGCCCAATATAGCTTGAGATTAAATTTACTAGTAGAATTGTTCCACAAATGATGTGTAGCCAAATTAGGGTTTTCTTTAAAGGGTAATTCGTCATAATATTGCTGCTAACGTCCCGCCGGCTTTATGAAGTTGGGGATTTTTGTTCCCGAACCATTTCTTTGAGACCGAAGCCAAATATACAAAAAGAAGTTTCAATTAAGCCTAAAACCCCAATTTCATAAAACCGCTGTTAGCAGTAGTTTTTTATTTTACTTTAGTTCAGTCCTTTGCTTTTAAGGTAATCAATGACTTCTTTATGATTATAAAATGTTGCGAAATCAAGTGCATTTTGTTGGTCTGATTCCAGTTCACAACCATTTTCGACTAAATATTTAACTGTTTCAATATTTCCTTCAGCTGAAGCGTGAATTAAAGCTGTTGAATTATTATTGTCTTTTTCATTGATATTTATATTTTTTTGTTTTAGTAATAATTCTATTACTTCAATATTTCCACTGATTGATGCTAGTATCAAAGGTGTTTGACCATTTGCATCTTTATAATTCATGTTAGCTTTCTTGTTGATTAAATTTTCAACCGCATATCTGTTACCTATAAAAGATGCAAAACATAATGGAGTCCAATAATTAGTTTTCTCCGCAACTCTATCTGTAATTATTTTTTTATCGATTTCTTTTTTAATCCAAAATTTATCGATTGATACCGAAACTGAAGTATTATGACGAAATGTCAATGCAGTAATGAAATCATTGTCTTCTTTGCTTCTTGATTCTACCTTAGCATTTTGTTTGCAACTAATATTGAATAATATTAATACTGAAGAGAAAAAACAAAAAGCTCTTTTCAAAAAGTTTCGGTTGATTTTCATTGTTATCATGCTTTATTCTTGAATTTACGGCGTCATTTTAAAATTACTGCTAACGTCCCGCCGGCTTTATGAAGTTGGGGATTTTTGTTCCCGAACCATTCCATTAGAACTGAAGCCAAATATACAAAAAGCTCGTTCCATTAAACACTCAAACCCCAATTTCATAAAACCGCTGTTATACACTGTTTTTATTTTATAATCATTCCACTTTCAGCATCAAACTGTTTTCGTTCTGCTTCCGACATGCGATTCCTTAGCAATCGAATTGTATATCCTCCACGTAATTCCGAATTTTTTAAATACATCCAATCGCTGATTTTTTCTTTATCAATTTCAATAGAGTCGCCTTGTTTTACTTCGGTTGTATATTCAGGCAAATTATCTACAACTCCGTAATATTTATTATCATTTTGTTTTACATTTCCAATCCAAATATGCTCATTTCGATCTTCTGCTTTAAACCGCATTTTTAGACCGAAAAAAGTATTATTAGTGTCGTTACTTTTTAACGCAATGTTAAATTCATTTAGAGTTTGATTTGCTTTTTTTATAGCCTCATTCATTTCAGCATCTTCATGCTCGACATTATAAATTGTGGGTTCGTTTTTACGTTCTACTTCTGGGCTATTCTTGCAACTACATATTGCAAATAGGATAATTATGATTGATAGTAGTTTTTTCATAAATGGTGTATAACGTCCCACCGGCTTTGAGCAGGCAGGAACAAATTTAGCCAAAAGTTTACAAAGTAGTACGGAAGATTAAAGAAATCCAGATCTTCCAGATACACACTAAACCCCCACTTGCTCAAAACCGCTGTTAGCAGTAGTTGTTAATCATTCCATCCTAAGGTTCTCCATTTTTTTGTTTTGCTATCATACAGTTGACGATTTATATCACTTATTTCAAATTCTATTGAATAATTTTTGGTATCAGTATAATAGCTAACTTTCTGTAGGTTTTGATTTAATTTTAGTTGCTCTAAATCTTCAGGATATTTTTTATGGATTGCGTTATAACTTTCTAGCTTTCCAATAATTTCTTTTCCTGTATTTTTTTTATAATAGATTATAAACGATTCCGATGCCCAGGCAGATCCAATAAAAGATATAAAAGAAAGAATAATTAGTAATGCATTTCTCAGTGCACTTTTGTCAAGTATAGCAAATAGCAAAATAATTACAGATGCAAAGGCAAGTATTATTGCGATGAGTAAGTAAACAAAAAACCAAATTACATTAACAAATGGAAATGCGATTCCAAGTAAAATCAGAATACTACAAAGAGTGATAATTTTTAGTTTAGTGTTTCTATTCATACAGTTTTTGTACAATTACTGCTAACGTCCCGCCGGCTTTATGAAGTTGGGGATTTTTGTACCAGAACCATTCCTTCAAGACTGAAGTCAAATATACAAAAAGAAGTTTGGTTTTGCCCTAAAACCCCAATTTCATAAAACCGCTGTTAGTGGCAGGATATTTATTGATAACTTTTATAAAATAATTACATCTAACATTTTGGAATTGTATTCTATAAATTCTCCACTGCCATTCGTTTTACATATGCTTGGTGAAGGATACGCATTAGGATAAGTTGAAAATATTCTGGGAATCACATCTTGTATTTTTAAAGCGTGGTCTTCTAAAGAAAAAAAGTATTCAACGAAACAATAGTTATAATCCGTTTTGTCATAGTATATTGATTCAAGTGATTCGATACCTATGTTTTTTTTAACCCATTTTTCTAAATTTTCTAATTCTGTAAATTCTCCTTATAAGATTATTGAATATTTATATTTAGATAACAATTGATCTCTTTCCTTTTTATAAGAGTCTAAACCATTTCCATATTCGATTAGTATTTCTTGATACGAACTGTTTCTCATCGTTTTTTTTATCTTGCCAAACGCCTGTTGACAGATCGTTATTCTTTTTGATGTTCATAATATTTATAAATTGATGCTAATTCTTCCCATTGATTATTTACCTTTTTATAAAAGCTAAAATTAAGTTGTGTATAATTAGTTCTGTATCTTTTTTGATCTAAATAAATTGCAATAGTATTTTCTCGAATAAAAATTGGTTTTGAAAATGTATATACGATTGAGCACATATTCTTTTCTTTTTCTGTCGCTAATTTTTCAGTTGTATTAAATGTTTCTTGAATTTCTGATTGTTCCAATCGTTTTGAGAAAGGAAATATTTCCTTTTCCCATCTATATTTTTTTAGATTTTCAAGTTCTTGCATAATATAATCCTGTTCTTCAGAAGTTATTTTAAACGATTTTGACTTATCTCCATCATATAAATCATCTATTTCAAATGATTTTTTGGTTTTTAAAATATTTAAAGTTGAATCAATAATATGAGTTTCTATATCAGCAGTGTAATACATTGTGTCGCATTCAAATTTTTCAAGCTTCCATCTATATACCCAATCAGAATATGGGTTATCAATCAGGTTAAGTGTGTTTTCTGGAATTTTAGTTTTTTCAGAGTTTTCATTATCATTTTTCATCTGTTTGTTTATAGAATGAAAAGCCTCAATACTTATTTTCTCAAATTTCAGTTTTTTCTCTTTAAGTATTTCTTCAGCTTGTTTTAATTCATTCTCATTCAAGTAACTTCTAATTATATATCTAGTTGTTGTTGAATTAAAGATTGGGTCGTATGAACCTGCAATTTCTGCCCAAACTAAAGATTGTACTTTTAGTTTTTCATTTTCTAATCCTTTTTGAAAATAAAAAAGCGAAAGTATACCCATTGCTTTTACGTTAAATTTATCAGCTGATTTTAAAAAATATTGTTCTGCTAATACATCATTTTTCAGTTTTAGTTCAGGATTAAAATAACAATAGCCAACTATAAATTCAGCCATATCATCTCCTTTGTCTGCGTAAGGTTTTAAAAGTTCAAATGACTTTAAATATTTTTTAGATTCAAAAGCTTTTAAACCATTTTCATAGTCTTTGTCTTGAGCTATAGTAAATAATGTTTGGAATAAAAGTGATAATAATATTAAAGTGTTTTTCATTGTGTTTTTTTCGATAATGTCTGCTAACGTTCCGCGGCTTGGCGCAGTAGCGCTGCGTGAACCGATTATTTCTTGCTAATATAAGATTTTCCAGCGGAAAATCGACAGCCGGCTTAAACATCTGCCGTCATTTCATGAAACCGCTGTTAGCCGTAGTACTTTTACTCAGGCTGTTTCCAGTTTATTTTTTTTTGTATTTCTTCAAATGTGTAATTTCCTGATTCTATAATTTCACCTTTCTCATTGATATATCCATGTCTTTTACATTCAATTGAGTAGTGATGACAATCATTTTCTTCTGCATGAGCATTCCACTGAATTTTTTTGCAACTTTCGGCAATAATTGCTTTACCATTATAGAATGAAGTTACTATTTCAAACTGCGGTTTTATGATTATTTGACCTTTTTCATTTGCGAACCCAATTTTTTTATTCTCATCTATAATTCGGATTTTATTTTCAATTAAATTATCTGGATTTACTTCATCACCTTGATTATAAACTTCAAATAAAAATTTTTCATTTGAATCTATTGCTGACCAACCTCTACGATTTTTTATTAGGAATACTGCAAAATATCTCAAATTATCATCATTGAATGAAACTGAATATTTTGAACTGTCTAGCTGTTTTATTAGATTTCCCTTTTCGTCATTAATTAAATAAATTGATTTCCATGTATTGGTTTCTTTAGAATCAATTTTAAATTTCTTTTGTGCTTGTAAAGAATTAAGGAAACACAAAAATATTATGATAATTTTGAATTGTTTCATGTGCTATAGTATTACGGCTAACGTCCCGCCGGCTTGGCGATGTTGCGGCTAATTTAGCAAAAAGTTTCTAAGTAAGCCGGAATTTTCCAGAACATCCAAATACAAAACGAACCAGCAATATTGCCAAACCGCTGTTAGCAGTAGTGCTTTAGTTCTTGTCTGATAAAATTTTAAAGATGTAACTAAGAATTATTAATATAGGTAAAGCTAACCAACCTGTAAAAGCAAATTCTAATCCATTTTGTCCACCAGAACCATAGCATAAAGTTTGTCCGCTTGTAAAAAGAGAAGCAAGACTTGCTTGGATGAAAATGTATTCTAATATATTAAAGAGTATTAGTTTGTTTTTTAATGACTGTTGATCTTTATTACTCATTAAATTTTTAATAAAGAATAAAGGTAAAAGGAACATGCCAATCCAAGATATATACCAAATTAATTTCCACGAATCAGAGCATTCTATTCCTATTGTTGTAAATAACATTTGAATTCCAAACAATAAGATTGCAGTAAATCCAGGAATAAAGAATCCAATTGCACAAAATATTAGAGTTGAATTTAAAAAATTGTATTTCAATAGTTCTTACTTTTTCAGTTAGTTTTCGCAATTTTGGACGCATTACTGCTAACGTCCCGCCGGCTTTATGAAGTTGGGGATTTTTGTCCCCAAACCATTCCTTCAAGACTGAAACCAAATATACAAAAAGATCGTCCCATTATACACCAAACCCCAATTTCATGAAACCGCTGTTAGTAGCCGTTTTTATTTTTCCAAATATCCGTCTAATTTGATATCTATTTTTCTCTCGTTGTCATCGTAAGTTGCGGTTAGTTTTTCACCGTGTAAAAATAAAAAAGGTGTTTTTGCAATCCAAAGTTGTTCTTGCTCTTTATTTAACTTTTCATTTTCCAAATCATTATTTGTTTCATTATAATCAAATTTTGGATTTGCATAATCAAATTCTGCAATTTCTATATAAAATTCTCTAAAACCGCAGTTCATTGAAATGTCTGATGGTAAATATTTTGTTGTTGA
Organism: Flavobacterium sp.; assembly: GCA_030153045.1. Lineage (GTDB taxonomy): Bacteria > Bacteroidota > Bacteroidia > Flavobacteriales > Flavobacteriaceae > Flavobacterium. The sequence goes on along the minus strand of JASLID010000049.1, from coordinate 4,427 downwards.
TTTTTTATTAATTGTATCCAAATTAAATTCAGATCTAATTCCAATTAACTTTCTGTTAGTTTTATTTGCAAATCTAACACTTCCTCTTTGGGGCAAACTATCTGCAACTAACATAAACTCTCCACAGCAAATACAAGGTAAAATGTTATAAGAGTTATTAGGTTTGAATTTGCATTTAAATTCAGAAATGACTTTGTTTTTTTCTCCTTTGTAATAATAGCCAAAACTGTCAAAACCATTTTTTTGTAAATTGAAAGATTTTGTTTCCGAGTCAGTTGAGTTTAATTCAACTCCATTAATTATAAAAACTAAACTATCGAAAGTTTTAGATTTCATATTTTTAGAATCAAGATATTTTATTTTAATATTTGCTGTTTGAGAAAAACAAACATTAAATAAGATAAATGATAATGCAGTAAACACGATTTTTTTCATAAAATGGCTGCTAACGTCCCGCCGGCTTTAAGCAGGTGAGGAGTTTGTTAGCCAAATGTATTGATTAAAGACTTAACAAGCAAATACAAAACTAACACTAAATTAAGCCTGAATCCTCACTTGCTTAAAACCGCTGTTAGCTGCCGTTTTCCTCATTCCATAATTGCCTCATATATGGAGTTATATCCCAGCAATCTTCCACATTGTCATTCTCGAAGCAACACCAATAAAATACAGAATACTCATGTATTTTAAAATTGTCTTTTAAAAATGACTTTATAATTTTCCAGTATTTTAGGAAGTTTATTTCATCAGTTTGATCCGTTGTTGCTTGAATAATTATTTCCATTAAGGTGAATTTTTTGTCTTCATCCGAAATGGCTTTGTAATGAGTTATATATTTTTCAATATCTTCAGACTTAGCCACAACCCAACACCAATCTTGAGTATTTTCAGGCAAGTCCAATTCAACAATTAATTCCTCAATTGCTTTTTCAGTTTCGCACCTAAATTTTGGTTCTTTCATTCAATGTTTTTATCGCAAAGTTTTAATGGCAGCTAACGTCCCGCCGGCTTCATGAAGTTGGGGAAATTTATACCCAAACCTTTCCATTAGAACTTAGTCAAATATATAAAATTACCTTTAAATTTATCCTTAAAACCCCAATTTCATGAAACCGCTGTTAGCAGTAGTATTAATTTTTTCTTAGTTTAGATTCAGTTATATATTTTCAATCTTTAAATGTGTAATAGTAAAAAAATAATGTATTTAATCTCAATTTTAGGATTTGATTATATTCGACATAAAAATTGAACTCAAAATCTATTTCTTCTTTGGTAAGTCTTTGAAATATACTCAGTTCTTTATTTCTGTATTTTTCCCATTCAGTTTGAGATATTATTAAGTCGTCATAATCTTTATTTTTCAATATTTTTTTTAGTTTGTTAAAATATTTATCAATTAGGCTATCATTCATAACGCAAACTGATTTTTGAACATCTAATGAAGTTCCTGTATCCACTTTAGTAACTGGGAATTTTCTTTGAAAAAAGCCAATTTTAAAAGTATCGATTGCAAATTCTGAAACAGTTTCTTTCAAATTTGGATTCATTTCATTGCTTTCGATGTTTTCTTTTAAACTATTTATTTCTTTTTGACGTTCAGGTGAGTCAAAAGCTTCAATTTTATATTTACAAGGAATTGGTTCATTAACAATCAGGTTATCTGATTTTTTAATAGAACATTTGGTAAATAGTATGAATAATAATGTGCAACAAATTAAATTTAGTATTTTCAATGACTTAGACATATTTGGTTAAATAAGCGTTTGCTAAATATTACTGCTAACATCCTGGGGCTTTATGCTGGTGGGGACTTTTGTTCCTTTAGTTTGTTTTATTACTACAGCCAAATATACAAAAAGAAGTTTCAGTTTTGCCCTAAAACCCCACTTGCATAAAACCCTTGTTAGCGGTAGTAGTTTTTTGTTGAATTTATTATTGTTTGTTCGGACTCATAAAATATTTTTAAAGTTGGGATTATGTGTAACTCTTCTGATTCAATTAATGCTCCACGATAAGTCACAATTTTCTTTTCTTTTCCATAAATTATAATTGTTTCGTAGCAATCGTGTGACTTTTGTGGAAGGCTTTGAACAGTCATTACATTCTTCTTTTTAGTTTTTTTACTTAGTTTTTTCTGTATTGATTCTTCACTTATTTGTTGAACTTTATAAATGTCATTTTTAACTAATTGTAAATGTAAACTGTCTGCGTTAAAAACATATAATTCTGTTAGAAATGGTTTGTACTCTTTATCAGATGAATAAACTATTTTCGGAGTGGTTTCCAAGTTTTTAATAAAATATCCAGTCCATTGTATGCTGTCCTTTATAAAATAAAATGCTCTGTAGTCATCACAAGTTTTGTAAATTAAAGTGTTTATTGGGTTTATTTTTTTTGTAATTGAGTCTTCTACAGTTTTAAAACTCTCATGAAGTTGATATGATTTGTCTGAATTTATTGTCTGAGAAAAACCTGCCTGAATAGCTAAAATTAATATTAATATGTTAATTGTTTTCATCGTTTTTTCTATTACCGCTAACGTCCCGCCGCTTGGCGAGGTTGGGGACTAAATTAAGATTTAATTTTCGGTAAAACACAAAATTTCCAAATACAAGACCAACTTTAAATTAAGCCTAAAACCCCAATCTAGCCAAACGGCTGTTGGCAGTAGTGTTTTTATTCTCTATTTGAAAATGCAACTTTTATTCCCAAAGCAATTAATGTTAAGCCACAAATTTTATTAATGTAGTTTGATACTTTTTTGTTGTCTTTTAATTTTGAGAAAATTGAAGAAGCAAATATCGCTAGAGTTAAACACCATATTGTTCCTGTAGTAATAAAAGTTGTTCCAAGCGCTAAAAACGGCAAGATGGTTTCTTTTAAATTTGGATCAATAAATTGTGGAAGAAATGCAATAAAAAATAAAGCAACTTTTGGATTTAATATGTTTGTAAATATTCCATCACGATATATTTTCCAATAATTAACTAACTCTCCTTTTTTTATTTCATTCGTATTTAATTCAGTTCTGTTAGTCAACATTTTGTAACCAATATAGAGCAAATAAATTGCTCCAGCATATTTAATCAAATTAAAAAGCAAAATCGATTTCGCAATAATTAACGAAAGCCCGAAAGCGGCTAAAAGTGTATGGACAATACTTCCAGTTGCAATTCCTAATGATGAAATAATTCCTGCTTTTTTTCCTTGCCCAATGCTTTTGGATAAAATAAAAATTGTGTCATTTCCAGGGGTTAAATTCAATAAAATGCCTGTTATTAAAAAAGTTTCAAAATGTATTATCCCAATCATAATTTCTATTTATCTCGTTTTTTTTAACATTACTGCCAACGTCCCGTGGCTTTATGAAGTTGGGGTTTATATATCCCCAAACCTTTCCATTATCACGGAAGTCAAATATATGAAATTACCTTTGATTTTGTCCTAAAGCCCCAATTTCATAAAACCACTGTTATAGGCAGACATTGCTGATTTTATCAAAGTGATGCCAACCCATGAATGTACTTACCGTTCCTAGTGCAGTAATTCTATCTTTTTTATGAATTACGTGATCCGGATAAATCATTCCAGTATATATACCTAAAAGCATTAGTTTTCCTTTTATTTTAATAAAAACAGGTCCGCCTGACATTCCTGGTGCTCCATAACCATCAATTAGAATATCAAATGGTCTATTAAGTAAAAAAATTGATGCAATATTTCTAGTCAAAATAACAGCTTCTGGCCTCTTATTACCTAATACACTGAAGCCATATGGAAATCCACTAATAAGAATTTTTTTCCCCACGGTAGGATGGTAATTAAAAGTTTCATTTTTCTCGATTGTTAAAATTGAAAGATTATGAATATTTGGTATTTCAATTTTTACCATATCATGAGTTTTGGGAACAATTAATCCTCTTTTATTTAATTCTGCAACATCCCTCCCTTGCTCATTTTGCATCCAAATAAATTTATTTTGATTATATAAGGGAAGAGTAAAGCTGTTTTTTTTTAAAATTCTTTCATTATTTGGCTTACTCTCTGGCATCATCATGGTAACTTCCAAAAACATTCTTTTGGTATTCTCTTCATGAAACGATGTTTCGTGAGGATTGTATCCTGTGACTACATGCCAACATGTATATAAAAAATTTTTATTGTCTTCTTTAATAATAACACCACTTGCAAATGCATTTGGAATTGGATCTTGATGCTGATCTAAGCATTGTAAATGAACTGCTGAAGTCGACAAAGAGTATTTCGTAATCATATAGTTAATGGTGGATATGTTTGCCTATAACGTCCCGCCGGCTTTATGAAGTTGGGGGAATTTGTCCCCAAATCATTCCTTTATGACTGAAGCCAAATATACAAAAAGCTCGTTCCATTAAACACTGAAACCCCAATTTCATAAAACCGCTGTT
>JASLID010000004.1 GCA_030153045.1 Flavobacterium sp. | reverse complement strand
TGGTAATGTACAATCGTTCGATAGCTGCCGACGATTCTTGCGCTCTTGAGCGCGAAATGTTTTTAATTTCCTTCATTAAATTTTATTTTATAACCTACAAAGGTAAGGTTTTTATTTTTTAGTTGGTAAGAATAAGATTGATTGCCGGTTCGTATACCATAATTTTGCCGGACGATCCTCCTTTACTCTCAGGGGTTTGTTTACTCCATTTTCCTCCTGAAAAAGCATATAAGAAGTCTTTTTCAACATGGTTATACAGTACAAATGGATGGTATGTTTTTTGGATTTTCTTTGTATTGGTTTGAAAATCAGTAATGGTTTTTTCGGTCTTATTGCTTTCAATCATTAACTTTTCATAAGCAACGAAAATTCCGGTTGTTGGCATTATTAAGTTAAATTCCGAAATATCGAATTTATGGTTTACCAATCCGCTTCTTATTTTTACTAAATAGTCTTTGTTTAAAAGCTCTTCTCCTGGATAACCATTTGAATCAACAGCATAAAAATGAAGTTTTATGGTTGCATTGTCTATTTTGCTGTCGGTATGAATGGTGACTTTTTTTATGTATTTCGTTTTTTTGTATTTGGGGTCGTAAGGAAAAAATTTTGCTTCGATTTTTGGTCCGTTATCAAACGCTTGAAAAATGCTGTTTTTAGTGTTTCCAATTTCAATTTGTTTGGTTTCTTTTTTATTTAAAACCACAATTTCGTTTAATAAATACGTGGTTGGAATTAATTTTACTATAGACGCTTCAGAAGATTTAACTATTTTTTTTTCAAACCCTAAGGCTGAAAAAATAAGGTTTTTCTCTTCTTTAATTCCTATGGTAAAACTTCCGTCTTCTTCAGTCGTTGTACCTATATTTTCGTTTTGTACCCAAATGTTTGCATACGGAATGGGTTGGTTATTCTCATCGACGACTTTGCCTTTTATTTGAGAAAAAACAGAAGTTACACACAGCATCAACAATCCTAAAAGTCTATTTTTTATCATCTTTTCTCTTTATTCTTTAGAAAAATAATCGACTATTTTTCTGTCGTTTGAAAGTCGGGGCAACTTATTCTGACCTCCTAATTTCCCGATTGATTTCATGTAATCTTGAAACCCGTTCTGAGTCACTTTGGTTACCACTAAAGTTCTTAAAACATGCCCTACAATTAAATCATCATAGTACACATTTTGTTTTCGCATGGCATTGTCAATTTTTAGGGCAAACGCGTCTAAACTTTCTGGTTCGTTTTCAAATTCGATAAACCATTCGTGATAAGGCATCCCTTCTGATGGATTGATTTGTGGCGCCACCGTAAATTCATTTACGCGAACGGTAGTTCCTTCCATAGCTTCTTGTAAAGCGCTTTCAACTTCTTTGGCAATAACATGTTCCCCGAAAGCAGAAATGTAATGCTTAATTCTTCCTGAAACAATGACTCTGTAGGGTTTTAAGCTGGTAAATTGTACTGTATCTCCAATGTTGTATCCCCAAAGACCGGCATTGGTTGAAATAATTAAAACATAATTAACCCCAAGTTCTACTTCGCCAATAGTATGTCGTTTTGGATTTTCGGTAAAAAATTCATCGGCTTTAATAAATTCGTAGAAAATACCTGAATTTAACAAGAGCAACATCCCTTTTTCCTTTTGAGAATCTTGGTAGGCAAAAAACCCTTCCGAAGCGGGAAACAACTCGATAGAATCTACTTTTCTTCCAATTAAATTTTCAAATTTTGCGCGATAAGGTTCGTAATTAACACCTCCGTAAATAAACAAATTGAAATTTTTGAACAATTCGCCTACTGGTTTTTTGGCTTTTTCATGCAGTTTTTCGAAATACATTTGTACCCATGATGGTATGCCGGAAATGACCGTCATGTTTTCGTTAAATGTTTCTTTGACGATGGCATTCACTTTGGTTTCCCAATCTTCAATACAATTGGTTTCCCAAGAAGGCATTCTGTTTTTTTGCAAATATTTAGGGACAAAATGCGCTACAATTCCTGAAAGACGACCTAGTTTGATTCCGTTTTTTTCTTCCAGAATTGGACTACCTTGCAGAAAAATCATCTTCCCGTTTACAAAATCTGTTTTTTTAGTTTCGTGTATGTAGCTCAAAATGGCGTTTCGAGCAGCTTCTATATGGTAGGGCATCGATTCCTTGGTTAAAGGAATGTATTTTGCGCCCGATGTTGTTCCCGATGTTTTGGCAAAATACAATGGCTTTCCTTTCCAGAGTATGTCTGCTTCTCCTTTAACTACTCGTTCTACGTATGGTCTCAAGTCTTCATAATCTCTTACTGGAACTCTTTGTGAGAAATCTTCAAATGTTGTAATTTCTGAAAAATGATGGTCTTTCCCAAATTGCGTGTCTTTAGCTTGAGCCAATAAATTTTGGAAAACTTTTTGCTGTGTTTCAATAGGGTTTTGAGCCCATTTTTGAGTTTTTTTATATATTTTTTTGGCGAATTGCTTGGCTAAAATAGATTTAATTGACATTTAATCTTTCGGAAATTTAATTTTTAATTGTTTTTCTGTAGTGAAAAGAACATAGAATACTGCCATTAATATTATCCCAATTCCTAGGAGTGAATTTGAGCTTACTGATTTTGGAATTATAAATCCAAAAAAGGACATTAGAAAAACAAACACGCCACTTTGCATCATTTTAATAGATGAGAAATGTTGAGCAAAATGCCAACGTTTATCCGATTTCATTGAACTTGAAGTTCTATATCCGTAAAAACGATTGATTCTTCTAGGCGGAAACAAATACATTATCATTCCACCGGCAAAAAATAGGCTACCACACAAAAGTGGCATTTGAAGCAATTCTTTTATCCATTCCATACTCTATTTCGATTTTTTTGCTTCGGCAGCAACTTGCTTTCTCAATTCTAATTCGGCTTCACTAGCTTCCATTTCGTATTCTGATGGATCTACATAATCAGAGGCTAGAATTGAATCTTTATTTACTTTGGCATATTCTAAATCACCTGTCAGCATTTTTTTTACCGATTCGATATAGGCATCGTTTTTCTTTAATTGAAACTCTAATGAATCCGATTTTAAACCCAATAAAAGCGCGTCTTGTTTTAATTTAGTAGAGGAATAACCTGGTATGTATTCGCGTAATGGTGTAAATGCAATAATGTAACTAGTAACCGAAATTAAAAAAATAGCACCGATTGTCACTAAAACAAACACATTTAAAATGCTCAATTTTAGAGAAAACTGTTCTTCAAAAGTTTCTTCATTTAAAATGATTAATCTTCTTCTGGTTTTAATTTTATTTAAAAAAGCCTTACGCTTTAATCTTTTTTCTGTCATACAAGCTGATCTTAACTTACAAATATAATAATTTGATTTTTTGGAATCGTGAGATAAATAATAAATCGTTAAAAAATGAATGTTTGATAATTTCTTTAATATCTTTGTTGAATAATTTAAGATGCGAAAGCATAATTTTATTCATCATGGGAAGATTTGGAACTACTGAGATTATTGTAATACTTGTTGTTGTTTTGTTGCTTTTTGGAGGTAAAAAAATACCTGAATTAATGAAAGGTTTAGGTAGTGGTTTGAATGAATTCAAAAAAGCGTCAAAAGGCGAAGATACTACTGTAAAAAAAGACGAAACTAAAGAAGAGTAAATAGTTCTATTTACTTTTATTTTATGGATAAAACAGACGCAAAAATTCTAAACATTCTACAAAAAGATTGTACACTTTCGGTGAAAGATGTTGCGGCTATGGTCGGGTTATCTTATACTCCCACTTATGAAAGAATCAAACATCTTCAAGAGTCAGGAGTTATTAAAAGAAGTGCAGTAATACTCGATCCTTCTAAAGTAGGGATCAAGTTATTTGCTTACTGCAATGTAACCCTCAAACAACAATCCAAAGAAAATTTACAAGGCTTCGAAGAAGAAGTAATGAAAATGCCTGAAATACTGGAAGTGACCAGTCTTTCAGGCGTTTATGATTATGTGTTGAAAATTGCTACAACAGACATTGAAGCCTACAACAATTTCATAGTGAACAAATTGGCTAATATTCCAAATATTGGTCAATACCACAGCAATATTGTGATGAGTATGGTAAAAAACGAAACTTCATACTATTTACCGGAAGATTAAACCATCAGCTTTCTTTTTTGGATAAACTCCTCTTTAATTTTATCGTTGCATAAATTACCAATGCTGCCTTCGTGTGTATGGGTTATGGCTTTACTGTTATGCACAAACTGATTTTCTTCCACTTGTTTTGAAACTATTTTATAGGCTTCTCTAAAAGGAATTCCGGATAAAACCAACTCATTAACTGCTTCGACAGTGAATAAATTCAGGTATTTTTCATCGGATAAAATATCCTGTTTTACCACAATGTTTTCCAACATTACCTGTAGCATATCCAAACATTCTTTCAAGCTGATAATTGCCGGAAACAAACATTCTTTGGTCAACTGCATGTCCCTATGATATCCAGAAGGTAAGTTATTTGTTAACAGTGTCAACTCATTCGGCAATGCTTGAATTCTGTTGCATTTGGCTCTGATTAACTCAAAGATATCCGGATTTTTTTTGTGTGGCATGATGCTGCTTCCGGTAGTCAATTCTTTTGGAAAAGAAACAAATCCGAAATTCTGATTCATATACAAACACACATCCATTGACAATTTAGTCAGTGTTGAAGCAATACCAGATAAAGCCATGGCGGTTACTTTTTCTATTTTTCCACGCGTCATCTGTGCATATACCACATTGTGATTCATCGATTCGAAATTGAGTAATAACGTGGTAAATGTTCTGTTTAAAGGAAACGAAGAGCCATAGCCAGCTCCTGATCCCAGTGGATTCTTATTCGCCATATTGTAAGCGGCAAGCATCAATTCCAAATCATCACTCAAACTTTCTGCATAAGCACCAAACCACAAGCCGAAAGACGAGGGCATTGCCAACTGAAAATGGGTATAACCCGGCAGTAAATCATTTTGATGTTTATTGCTCAAGTCAATTAAGCTGTTAAAAACGATTTCTGTTTTTTCAACAATTTGTTTGATTTCCGATTTGATGAACAACTTAATATCCAACAACGACTGATCGTTTCTCGAACGCCCGGCATGGATTTTTTTACCCACTTCGCCTTTCATTTGAGTGAGTAATAATTCTACTTGCGAATGCACGTCTTCCACCCCATCTTCAATTACAAATGTTTGATCATACACCGTTTCCAAAATGGCTTGTAAGCCTTCATGAGCTTCCTTCATTTCCTCAATGGTTAACAACCCAATTTCATGCAACATGGAAGTATGTGCCAGAGAACCTTTGATATCAGCTTCTGCCAAATACAAATCCCAAATGGTATCCTGCCCAATGGTGAATTGCTCGACCATTTCTCCAATGAATGTTTTTATCGTATTATCTGAATTTTGCCACAGTTTCATAAGCCGTTTGATTAAATTTTTCCAGCATTTTAATATAAATTTCAATGCCTTTGTTGATTTCTTCTACATAAATATATTCGTTCGCCGTGTGCGATCTAGCCGAATCACCCGGGCCCATCTTGAAGGTTGGAAAACCATTCATCAGTGCCTGATCTGACGTTGTTGGCGAAGCATAAATGGCTCTTCCCAACGCGATCCCACTTTGCACAATAGGGTGCTCTTTAGGCGCAAACGACGGGTTCAAACGTGTGGAACGAGGAATCACTTCACAATCCACATGTTGTTTAATTATCGCTAATGCCTGTTCGTTATTGTATTTATCAGTTGTTCTGATATCCACCGTAAACTGGCAACTTTCCGGTACTACATTGTGTTGTACTCCGGCATTGATAATCGTCACCGACATTTTTACTTTGCCCAGCATTTCTGATTCATCGGGAAATTCGAAAGTTCGAAACCATTCAATATCCTTTAACGCTTTGTAAATCGCATTTTCCCCTTCTTCTCTAGCCGCGTGCCCTGATTTTCCGTGAGCTATGCAATCAATCACAAACAAGCCTTTTTCGGCAATGGCGATGTCCATTTTGGTAGGTTCTCCCACAATTCCGAAATAAATGTCACCCAATTCCGGCAAAACAATTTCCACACCGTTGCTCCCTGATATTTCTTCTTCTGCGGTAGCCGCATAAATCAGGTTAAAATTCAGGTCTTGTCTTTCATAAAAATGCAGAAAACAAGCCGCCAAAGAAACTAATGGTCCGCCGGCATCGTTACTTCCCAAGCCGTATAAAATTCCTTTTTCGATATTCGGACTGAAAGGATTTCGGGTATATTGCTTATTTGGTTTTACAGTATCGTGATGCGAATTCAGTAAAATGGTTGGCTTTGCTGTATCGAAAAACTTATTCTTCACCCAAACGTTATGTTGCAATCTTTCGGTCGGAATTCCCTTCTGAACAAAAAAATTATTCAGGATTTCTGCTGTTTCATCTTCTTCCATGCTGAAAGATTCAGTCGCAATCAGCTTTTTCAATAACGCCAACGCTTCTTTTTGTAATTGTTCCATTTTTTAAATTATTTGAGTTCCAATAAAGGAATCTCCTTGTTCGTTGGCATAATCTGCATGACAGATTTCCACTTTGGTGATTTTAGATTCACTGGCTCTGAAAGCATTTTCCAGCTTCGGTAGCATGCCTTTGGATATGATCTGTTCTTCTTTTAAAGATTCATACTCTTTTTTATCCAAAAAACGCAACCATGAACTGTCCAATTCTGGATTGGTCAAAACGCCTAATTTCTCGAAACAAAACCTCAAATTCACTTCATTCTTTTCAGAAAGTGCCATGGCAACTTCCGTCGCTATTGTATCTGCATTGGTGTTTAACAAGTTTCCTTTGCCGTCATGTGTAATCGGACTAATGACCGGTACAATTCCTTTATCCAATAAATCCTGAAAAAATCCAGCGTTGATACTTTCCACATCACCTACCCAACCGTAATCAATGGATGCGTGCACTCTTTTTTTAGATACAATACTATTTCCGTCAACGCCACTCAACCCGATCGCGTTGCACGATTTTGACTGTAATTTGGCCACAATGGTTTTATTGACCAATCCGGCATACACCATCGCAGTGATTTTGAGTGTTTCAGCATCTGTAATACGTCTTCCATCAATGATTTGTTGTTCAATATTCAAATCTTTAGCCAAGCTGGTTGCTAGTTTTCCACCTCCGTGAACCAAGATTTTTGCTCCCTGAAGTTTGGCAAATCGATTGATAAAATCATCCAGTTTAACTGCATCGTCGATTATATTTCCACCTATTTTTATTACGTGTACCATTTTTAAAAATTTGTTTCCAGTATTTTTTTCAATACTGTTTGCGCTGCATAGATTCTGTTTTCAGCTTGTTGTAAAACCAACGAATTTTCGCTATCCAAAACCTCATCTGAAAGTTCTACATTTCGTCTCACTGGCAGGCAATGCATTACTTTAGCTGCATTCGTTTCTTTCAGTTTTTCATTGGTTAACATCCAATCCTCTTCTACTGGCAATACTTTTCCGTAATCCGTAAAAGAAGACCAGTTTTTCACATACACAAAATCAGCATCCTGCAATGCTTTTTCCTGATTGTACTCAATAGTTGCGCCTTTTGTAAATTCTTCGCTTAAGTCATACCCTTCAGGATGTGTTATTGTCAAATCATAACCACTGGCCAACGTCCACTCGGCAAATGAATTGGCTACCACTTGTGGTATTGGCTTAATATGCGGTGCCCAGGTTAAAACCACTTTCGGTTTGTCTTTGGTTTTATGCTCCTGAATGGTTATCATATCCGCTAAACTCTGCAATGGATGTCTTGTTGCTGATTCCAGACTCACTACAGGAACTTTTGCATATTGAATGAACTGACCGATGATTTTATCTGCATAATCCTCTTCCTTGTTTTCTAAATTCGGGAAGCAACGGATGGCTAAAATATCGCAATACAAACCCATAACAGCAGCGGCATCTTTAATGTGTTCTACCGTCTTATTGTTCATCACTGCTCCTTCTTCAAATTCTAATGCCCAGCCATCGTTATTGACATTGAGAATCATGACTTCCATGCCTAAATTTTGAGCTGCTTTTTGAGTACTCATTCTTGTACGCAGACTCGAATTGAAAAACAACAATCCAACAGTTTTGTTTTTTCCAATTGTGGATTGTTCTTTATTATTTTTTAACGTGATAGCTTCATTGACTAAAGCCATGGGGTCTTCTATATCATTTACCGATGTGAAATTTTTCATTTAAAATTGTTTTTAGAGATTGTAATAAAACATCCAATTCTTGCTTGGTTACTGCCAATGAAGGCAAAATACGCAAGGTGTTTTTGTTACTGGATGTGCCTGTAAAAATTCCGAATTCTTCCAACAATCTTTTTCGGACAGCAGCGCACGGTTCATACAATTCGATAGCAACCATCAATCCTTTTCCTCTTATTTCCTTAATGTTCGGAATGGTATGCAGTTGTTCCATCAGATAGCTCCCCATGGTTTGGGCGTTATCCATCAACTCTTCGTTTTCAATCACTTCTAAAACCGATAAACCGGCTGCACAAGCCAAGTAATTACCTCCGAAAGTGGTGCCCAACATTTCTTTTTTTGACTGAATGTGTGGGGCGATTAAAACACCTGCTATTGGGAATCCATTGCCCATTCCTTTGGCTACTGTGATAACGTCCGGTTGAATTCCAGCATACTGATGCGCAAAAAACTTACCGGTTCTTCCGTAACCCGATTGTACTTCATCCAAAATTAGAACAATACCATGCTCCTTACATTTTTGAGCCACATACTGAAGAAATTCGTTTTCAGGAACCTGAATTCCGGCTACGCCTTGAATTCCTTCAATAATCACACAGCACACCTCATCGTTTACAGCTTGGTCGAAAGCAATACTATCATTTAATGGTAAAAAAGTTGTGTTGTTGTTTTCGTTCACTGGTGCCACGATTGCAGGATTATCCGTGCAGGCAACCGCCAGTGATGTTCTACCATGAAAAGCGTTGTTGAACGCGATGATTTTTTTTCTTCCGTTATGAAATGAAGCTAGTTTAAATGCATTTTCATTGGCTTCAGCCCCTGAATTGCTTAAAAACAATTGGTAATCACTATAACCCGACAATTGGCCCAATTTTTTAGCCAATTGCTTTTGCTGTTCAATCACAATCGAATTGGAATAAAAACCAATTTTCTGCAATTGTTCCGTAATGCTCAAAACATAATGAGGGTGTGTGTGACCAATGGAAATCACGGCATGACCGCCATATAAATCCAAATATTCTTTTCCGTTTTTATCCCATAGCTGTGAACCCGATGCTTTTACAATTTCAATATCTGAAACCGAATACACATCGAAAAGATTCATTTGCGTTGGGCTATCTAAAATTGTTGTTCCCATAATTAAAATGCACTTGGTTTTAATTTTAACCCGATCGTTTCGGGTAACCCGAACATCAGATTCATATTCTGTACTGCTTGTCCGGATGCTCCTTTAAGCAAGTTATCTATCACACTGACAATCATTAGATCATCACCGTTTTTTTCCAAATACAACAAGCATTTATTAGTATTCACCACCTGTTTCAAATGACAGTTATTTGGTGTCAAAAACACAAAAGGTTCTTCTTTATATTTGTTCTCATACAAGGCTTGCAATTCCTCCAAAGACTTCTCTGATTTTAATGTAATACACGCTAAAATCCCTCTTGTAAAAGCACCTCTTTGTGGTAAAATATGCAGGTTTCCATTATAGCTTTCCTGAACTTTCAATACACTTTGGTTAATCTCAGCTAAATGCTGATGTGTAAAGGCTTTATATACCGACAAATTATTCTGTCTCCAACTGAAATGCGAAGTCTCTGCTAAAGACTGTCCGGCTCCCGTTGAACCTGTGGTACACGAAGCATATACTTCTCCTTGTAATAAACCCGCTTCCGCCAAAGGCAGAATGGCCAACTGGATCGCCGTGGCAAAACAACCCGGATTCGCTATATAATCAGCATTTTTGATGGCATCCTTATTCCATTCGGGTAAGCCGTAAACAAAAGCATGTTCGGCAACAATTCTGTGATCCTGACTTAAATCAATTATTTTGACTGAAGGCTCAAATTTGGTAATCAATTTTTTGGCTTCACCATGTGCTACACATAAAAAAACCACATCGATATTTGAATCATAACCTTCCGAAAATTTCAAATCGGTTTCACCAAAAAGATCATCATGCACTTCATAAATAAACTTACCGGCATTGCTCTTACTGTGTACAAAACTAATTTCCACCTGCGTATGATTGATCAGAATCCTAATCAATTCCCCAGCTGTGTAGCCTGCACCACCTATAATTCCGACATTAATTGTTTTCATAAACACTTTCTTTATTCACCTGATGGTAAATCGAGGTTTGATTCCCGAATATTTTGGTAAATCCTTTTACATCTTCACCAGACCAACCGGTGTTCATTTCGCCATATGAACCAAACTCAGCCGACATCAAATCATGTTTGCTTTGGATTCCGTTCAATTCATATCTGTACGGATGCAACGTGATATATACTTCACCGCTTACCGTTTTTTGTGTGTTGCTTAAAAAAGCTTCAATATCTCTCATGGTTGGATCCAACATTTGGCCTTCGTGTAACCAGTTACCATACCAACTTGATAATTGTTCTTTCCAGAACAATTGCCATTTGGTCAATGTGTGTTTTTCCAGTAAATGATGTGCTTTGATAATCAGTTCAGGAGCAGCCGCTTCAAATCCGACTCTTCCTTTAATACCGATAATCGTGTCGCCCACATGGATATGTCTTCCTATTCCGAAGGGCTGTGCCAATTGCTGCAAATATTCGATAGCTACTGAAGGATGTTCAAATGATTGATTGTTAACCAAAGTCAATTCCCCTGCTTCAAAAGCCAGCGTAATATCTATTGGTTCTGTAGCAGATATTGGTGTTGGCCAAGCTTCTTCAGGTAAATTCTTATAAGAAGTCAGAGTTTCTTTTCCGCCTACAGATGTACCCCAAAGACCTTTATTGATACTATATACCGCCTTTTCAAAATTGAAACTCACGCCATTCTCTTTCAGAAATTCAATTTCGGCTTCTCTGCTCAATTTCTTATCTCTGATAGGTGTAATAATTTCCACATTAGGCAACAAATGATTGAAAATCATATCAAAACGTACTTGGTCGTTTCCGGCACCGGTGCTTCCGTGGGCAATGGTATTAATTCCTATTTGGATGGCATATTCGGCAATACTTTTTGCCTGTACCGCTCTTTCAGCACTTACGCTTAAAGGGTAGGTACCGTTTTTCAATACGTTGCCATAAATTAAATATTTGATACAATCATCGTAATATTCTTTTCGTACATCAATGCAGGCATAAGAAACGGCACCGCATTGCAATGCTTTTCCTTCCAGAACTTCAATTTCATTTTGATCAAAAGCACCCGTATTGATTGTCACTGCGTGTACTTCGTAATTTTCTACTTTACTCAGGTATACTGCACAATAGGTGGTATCTAAACCCCCGCTATAAGCTAATACTATTTTCTTTTTTTGCATTTTCCTCTTCTTTTTCATTACTGTTATACAGCATGGCTGTACACAAACAATTTTTGTAATTTTTACTTTGCAGAATTTCAAAATTCACACAGCTCTGGCATCCTTTCCAGAATTTTTCATCATTGGTCAATTCCGAATATGTTACCGGGACATAACCCAACTCCGAATTGATCCGCATCACAGCTAAACCTGTAGTCAATCCGAAAATTTTAGAATTCGGGTATTTAGCACGAGACAATTCAAAAATTTTGGCTTTAATCATTCGTGCTAATCCGCTCTGGCGAAATTCCGGTGACACAATCAATCCTGAATTGGCCACATACTCTTCATTTTGCCAGGTTTCGATATAACAAAACCCTGCCCATTCATTATTAGCTGTTAAAGCGATAACTGCTTTTCCTTCCTGAATTTTTTCAACAATGTATTCAGACGATCGCTTAGCAATACCAGTACCTCTCACTTTCGCGGATGCTTCCATCTCGTCGCATATCGTCTGAGCGAAGTGAATGTGGTTACTATTTGCAATTTGAATACTAAACATAGATTAATTTTTGCGCAAATATATAAATAAATAGATATAATATCTTTTTTTAATGAATTTTAACAGATATTTTATCTTTGTATGCGGATTTGACAACCCATATAAACTGTTTATTTCTGATTATAAGATATTTTGTCCAAATAAAAAGCCCTGATTTCGATTTGAAATCAGGGCTTTTTTATAGCATATAAATGTGTTAAATAATCATCGTCAACTGAATGCGTTTTCTATCTTCATCAACTTCGGTGACTTTAACCTGAACGTGCTGGTGTAATTTTACCACCTCATTTACATCCGAAACGTAACCTGCTTTGAGTTGCGAAATGTGCACCAATCCGCTTTCTTTGATTCCGATATCCACAAAACAACCAAAAGCGGTAATATTATTGACAATTCCGGGTAAAATCATACCTGTTCTCACATCTTTCATGGTTTTCACATTCGGATCAAATTCGAAAACTTTGGCCGATTTTCTTGGATCTAAGCCTGGTTTTTCCAATTCTTTGACAATGTCTTTTAAGGTCAACATTCCAATATCGTTGGTGGTGTAATTTTCTAATTGTATTTGAGCGATTTTCTCTTTGTTGGCGATTAAATCGTTCATGGACACTTTTAAATCTTTAGCCATTTTTTCTACAATACTATACGCTTCTGGATGTACTGCAGAGTTGTCTAATGGATTTTTTCCGTCTTTAATTCGAATAAATGCTGCTGCTTGCTGATATGCTTTTTCACCTAATCGCGGCACTTTTTTGAGTTGTTTTCTATCTTCGAAAGGGCCGTTTTCCGAACGATAGGCTACAATATTTTCAGCCATTTTTTCACCAATTCCTGACACATAACTCAACAGTGATTTACTGGCCGTATTGATGTTGATTCCTACTGAATTCACGCATCTTACAACCACAGTGTCCAATTCTTCCTTTAATTTGGTTTGGTCTACATCGTGTTGGTATTGCCCCACGCCAATCGATTTTGGGTCTATTTTTACCAATTCGGCCAAGGGATCAGACAATCGTCTTCCAATAGAAACCGAACCACGAACAGTCACATCATAATTAGGAAACTCATCGCGTGCAATTTTGGAGGCAGAATATACTGATGCTCCTGCTTCACTCACTACAAATACTTGTAATGGCTTATCGAAGGCAATCTTTTTGATGAAAAATTCGGTTTCGCGTGAAGCAGTTCCATTTCCAATTGAAATCGCATCAATATTGTATGCATTGACCATCGAACGGATTTTTTTCATCGCCATCGCACTTTCGTTTTGTGGCGCATGCGGATAAATGGTTTCGTTGTATAACAAATCGCCTTTTTCATCCAAACAAACCACTTTACAGCCGCTTCTGAATCCTGGATCTATGGCTAAAATTCGTTTTTCTCCCAAGGGAGGTGCCAATAACAATTGACCTAAATTCCCGGCAAATACATTTATTGCCGTAACATCAGCCTTGGCTTTGGCTTCCTGCAAGGCTTCATTCGAAATGGCTGGATTTAGCAATCTTTTATAACTGTCTTCGATGGCCAATTGCACATGAGAAATGGCTGTACTATTATTGTTTTTAATGATAATTTGATCAATTAAATCGTAGGCTTCATCAATATCAACTTCTATTTTTAGTTTTATAAATCCTTCATTTTCTGCGCGAAGCATTGCCAATAATCGGTGTGAAGCAGCTTTGGTTAAATTCTCACTCCAATCGAAATATTGACTGAATTTTTGTGCCCCTTCCTCTTCTTTTTTAGCTTTTGAAACCTTTGCTGTTATCGTTGCTTTTCGTTCGAATAATCTTCGCAATTGTTTACGGACATATATATTCTCATTAATCCATTCGGCAATAATGTCGCGAGCACCTTGCAAGGCAGCTTCTTCATTGATAATATTTTCATTCAAATATTGTGTTGCTATAAAATCGACGTCATCATTTTTCTGATCCATGATGATTTTGGCCAAAGGTTCCAATCCGTTTTCACGAGCGACATCGGCTTTGGTTTTTTTCTTCTTTTTATAGGGCAAGTAAAAATCTTCCAGTTCTTGCAAATCGAAACTGTTAGTGATTTTTTGCTTCAATTCGGGTGAAAGTTGACCTTGTTCTTCAATTGTTTTTAGAATACTTTCTTTGCGTTTTACAATTTCATCGTATTGTTTGGAAAGTTTGGCAATTTGTTCAATAACGACCTCGTCCAAATTTCCGGTGGTGTCTTTTCGGTAACGAGAAATAAACGGAATGGTACAATCTTCCGAAAGTAATTGTAGGGTGTTTTGAATGTTTTTAGGTGGTGTGTTAACCTGCTTTTGTATGAATTCTAAATTTGTCATTTTTTAATTTTTATCAAAATCTGATTTGCCTGTTTTTGCCAAACAAAAAACTTTGGTCAACAAAGCTAAAGGTTTTTTCAGATTGTTACAACCACCATTCAAAACAGATATGAATTATGGATTATCGTTTTGGTAGTTTCGTTTCATGAAGTTTAAAGCCGCCTCAATAATTTCTCCCATGGATTTCGCTTTTTTAAAGTTTACATCTAAAGTGAATTTGTAGGTGTCTTTTTTGAGTTGCTCTAATTTATCTTTTGGTGACAATTCCATGGATTTCATGGCAACAAGTAAATCGTTCAATCGTACTTCGGAACCCACCAATCGCTTTACTAAAACAGACCGCTCTTCCTTTTGATATTGTTCGATAGAATTTTGCTTCAGTTTGTCATTTACCAATTGATAAAAAGGAAAGTTTTCTTTGAAAAGATGGGGTTTGTATAGTTTAAAATTGCCTTCATAGCATTGCTGATCAAAATCAATGGCTCTAATTTTAAATACCCGATGATCGTAATCGTAAATAGGAATGACCACAAAATTATAGGAGCGCATATCTCCTAAAAGTCCTATCATACATCTTTCATTAAACTTGACAAACTCTTTGGCAATTTGTGCTTTTTCAGATTCAGTACAATTTTTAAGGTGTTTTTCAAGAAACACATCTCCCGGAATCCCTACAATATGTTCTTCAATTAATGTGTCTTTGAAAACCAAAAAATTAATTCTGTTGGGCGATAAAACATCTTCCAATTCTAAGCCGAATATTCTGGAAGCATCAGCTTTCTTGATATAAAAATGAGTGTAATTGTCGTTTAAAATATTTCTGATTTTGATTCTAAAGGGTTTCGAATTACCGAAAGTACAGAAGTCAATATTATCGACATTCAAGTACTTTAAATTGCGTTCGTCTCCATCAGAATGCAAAAGCGTGTAAATTCTTTTTAAGCTGTTGTCGATTTCTTCTTTCTCAAATTCATTGTAAAAGGTTCGCACCCAAAGCGTGTCTTCTCCATTTTTATCATACACCACAACCGACCCTTGAAAACGCAACAAATCATCATAAAAAACATTGGTCTTTGTCAGTCTCTTATATTTTTCAAGATAACTGTACAAAATGTCATTTATGGGATAGTATTGTTTTTTAAAAACAGGTGCATTATTGCTCATAAAATACTATTGCTGTTGTGTGGTATAAAAGTAAATAAAAAAGCGGTTTCAAAAATTTGAAACCGCTTTTATAACTCTTTTTTAAGGGAATTATTGCAGTTGAATGATGCAATCGTCCTGTTCGACCATTGATTTTTCTTTTAATAAAATTTTAGAAACTATTCCTTTTCTGGTAGCACACATGGTGGTTTCCATTTTCATGGCTTCAATGACAAATAATGGGGTGTCTTTTTCAATTTCATCTCCCTCGCCGACCAATATTTTAAGCAAACTTCCCTGTAATGGGGAACCAATATCATTGGGTCCCGAAATTTTTACATGGGCCGCTTTTAATGATACAATCGATTTGTCTTTGACAATAATATTTCGGGTTTGACCATTAATCTGGAAGAAAACTTCTCTGAACCCTTCTTCATTAGGCTCTCCCATATACCTGAATTTTACGATAATGTTCTTCCCTAAATCCAGATTTACAATGATTTCTTCGTTGGGTTTCATCGGATAGTAGAAACTTGGTGTTGGCAGTTTTTCCACTCGGCCAAAATATTTTCTGAACGTATAGAAATCTTCAAAAACCTTTGGAAACATAATATAAGACAACAAATCTTCTACTGTTAAGGTGTTGTCGAATTTTTGATGCAGTTTCTCCAATTCTAAATCAAAATCAATGGGTTTGATGTGGGCATTTGGTTTTTCGGTATAAGGCTTTTCGTTCTTTAAAACCATTTTTTGAAGTGTTGGCGGAAAGCCACCAAACGGCTGACCTAAATCACCTCTGAACAATTGTTTTACAGATTCCGGAAAGGCCAAAGTATCTCCTTTTTCCATCACATCCTCAGCAGTCAAATTATTGGATGTCATGAACAAAGCCATATCTCCCACCACTTTTGATGATGGCGTTACTTTGACAATGTCGCCAAACAATTCGTTGACCACCACATAATTTTGCTTGATGGTTTCAAACTTGTCTTCCAAACCTAAACCTCGGGCCTGCGGTAATAAATTAGAGTATTGTCCGCCGGGAATTTCGTGGTCGTATACTTCTGCGGTGCCGGCTTTTAATTCGCTTTCAAAAGGATAGTAATATTCACGAACGACTTCAAAATAATTAGAATATTCGTTTAGTTTTTTCAAGTTAATAGGGCACTCTCTTTCGGTTCCTTGTAAAGCCGCTACCAGTGAATTGAAATTGGGTTGAGAGGTAAGTCCGCTCATGGATGCCAATGCCACATCAACCACATCTACTCCTGCTTCAATCGCTTTAACATACGTTGTCGACTGAATCGAAGAGGTGTCGTGCGTGTGTAAATGAATTGGAATAGAAATGTTTTTCTTCAGTTCTTTGATCAGAATTTCGGCAGCATACGGTTTCAATAATCCGGCCATGTCTTTAATGGCCAACATGTGTGCTCCGGCGGCTTCCAGTTCTTTGGCTAAATCAATATAATACTGAAGGTTGAATTTTTGTCGGTCGGGGTTTAAAATATCCCCAGTGTAACAAATACAGGCTTCGGCAATGGCATTGGTTTTTTCTCGAACAATTTTAATGCTGTGACGCATGCCTTCAATCCAGTTTAAAGAATCGAATATTCTAAAAACATCGATTCCGTTTTCGGCACTTTTAATGATAAACTGCTCTAAAACATTGTCGGGATACGCAGCATAACCCACGGCGTTGCTTCCTCTAAAAAGCATTTGAAGCAAAACGTTTGGCGCGGCTTTTCTAATCAAGCGCAAACGTTCCCATGGATCCTCATGAAGAAAACGCATGGTCACATCGAAAGTGGCGCCACCCCAAACTTCCAGCGAAAACAATTGAGGGAAATTTTTAGCAATGCCTTCGGTTACTTTTAAAATATCATGATTACGCAAACGTGTGGCAAAAAGCGACTGGTGCGCATCACGCAAAGTGGTATCGGTATACAGGATTTTTTTTTCGTTTTTGATGTGTTCGATAAATTTATCCCTACCCAATTCATTCAGTAAATCTTTGGTTCCTTTTGGATATTCTTCAATATCATGAGAGGGCACAATGGCTTTTCTGAATATTCTGTCCGGGTCATAGCTTTTCACATCGGGATGACCATTTACTTTTAATTCGGCTAAATATTTCAACAGCTTTGTTCCTCTGTCTTTGGAATATTCATAACGTGGCACTAATAAATGCGGATTGTTTGGAATGAAATTCACTGTGGTTTCACCACTTCGGAAGATGTCATTTTCCATCACATTGATCAGGAATGGAATGTTGGTTTTTACGCCTCTGATTTTAAATTCCTGTAACGTTCTTTTTAGCCTGTCGGAAGCACCTTTTAACGTTCGTCCGCTGGAAGACACTTTCACCAGCATCGAGTCGAAAAACGGCGATATGGTTACGCCCGAATAACAACTTCCTTCGTCCAAACGAATTCCGTATCCTCCCGCATTTCTATAAGCGATTATCGTTCCGTAGTCAGGTTTGAAATCATTTTCAGGGTCTTCCGTAGTGATTCTGCACTGGATGGCCCAGCCGTTGCATTTAATATCCTCCTGATTGTGAATAAATATCTGATTGTGTGTCAAAGGATGTCCTGCAGCAATAATAATTTGCGAACGTACTAAATCGATTCCAGTAATTTCTTCAGTAATGGTATGCTCTACCTGAATCCTTGGATTGACCTCAATAAAATAAATATTTTCTTCTTTATCCACCAAAAACTCTACCGTTCCGGCGTTGTTGTAATTGACATATTTTGCTATTTCGATAGCATATTGATACAATCTTGCTTTGGTTTCTGGCTTTAAAATGGAAGGTGCAATTTCAATTACTTTTTGAAAACGGCGCTGTACCGAACAATCCCTTTCGTACAAATGCACCACATTACCGTGGTTGTCTCCTAAAATCTGAACTTCGATGTGTTTGGGATTGTCAATGAATTTTTCAATAAAAACGGTATCGTTTCCAAACGCTTTTAAGGATTCGCTTTTGGCATTAAAAAAAGACATCTTCATTTGCTCGGCATTCTGCACGACACGCATTCCTCTTCCGCCACCGCCAGCCGCAGCTTTTAGCATGATGGGATAACCAATTTTATCTGCTTCAGACAAGGCGTCTTCCACTGTTTCTAAATTGATTTTTGAATCTTTAATCAGCGGAACACCAACGGCAAGCGCCACTTTTTTAGCAGCCACTTTATCGCCAAGTTGCAGCATTACTTCAGCTCTGGGTCCGACAAAGATGATTTTTTCTTCCTGACATCTTTGAGCAAATTCGACATTTTCAGATAAAAAGCCATATCCGGGATGAATCGCATCCACTTGGTTTTCTTTGGCTACCTTAATTATAGCCTCGATATCCAAATACGGTTTTAAAGGTTCGGAATCATCACCAATCTGAAAACTTTCGTCTGCTTTGTATCGATGCAAAGAATATCGATCTTCAAAAGTATAAACGGCTACAGTACTAATTTTTAGCTCTGTAGCCGCTCTAAATACACGAATAGCAATTTCGCCCCTGTTGGCGACAAGTAATTTTTTAATAGTTAGAATTTCGGTCATTTGTAGTGGTAAATAAAGTTGTGTGTGTGTTTCGTCACCAAAAATACAAAAAAAATAGAAATACAGTAAAAACATTGAATATTTTCTAAAAAAAATCAATATATCAAATAATAATTCAACATAAATTACATTTTTTGTGATTTTATTGATTAATCCTAAATTGATTAATCCTAAAAAATAAAGCTAAAAAACGATATTATTTTAGCTTTTATTATGTAAAAATAAGATTAACGCAAAATTTTATGAAAAAAAACCTTTACTGATTGTAAAGTAGGCATAGATTAAAATGCTTAGATATTTCTTCAACCAAATAAGTTTAAGAGAGTATTTTATTCTGCATTTTTCTTTATTTTAAAATGCATAAGGAAATAAGTACAATATTAATCCTGAACGATAAAATCTTTCGGATCTTCCTTTTTAAATTCGGGTTGAATGTTGATGTGGTTGATGTGGAATTTTTCAAATAAAACGATTTCTACCTGGTCTAGCAAATCATTGAATTCCGACATCTTAATATCTTCTGAACAATCTAAGTGTGCTTCCAAATGCAATTCTTCATCGTTCAAATGCCAAACATGGATGTGGTGTAATTTGTTAACCCCTTTGACTTTATGTACTTCACGAACAATTGCTTTGATGTCGATATGCTCAGGTGTAAAAAGCATCAGCATTTTAGTTGCTTTTTTTAATAAATCGATACCTACCACAATGAGATAAACGGCAATACCGATGGTCATGACGCTATCGACCCAAAACCATCCGCAATATTTCATTAGCAATCCACCCACTAAAACCGCAACGGAAGCCATCATGTCGGTCAATAAATGCAAATAAGCCGATTTCATATTGATGTTATGGTCGGCATCTTTTTTAAGTAATAATACCGAAAAACCATTAACCAAAATTCCCAACAGAGCCAGCCAAATCACCAGATTTGATTCGATTACTTGAGGCTTAAAAAAACGTTCAATTGCACCATAAATAAGTAGAACTGCTACAATAATAAGCGTATTAGCGTTGATAAATGCCGCAATCAATTCTGCTCGTTTGTATCCGAAAGTTTGGTCTAAAGAGGCTTTTTTTCTTGATAATTTGTGTGCAAAAAGACTAAAGCCCAACGAAAGCACATCCGAAAAATTATGCAAAGCATCGGAAATTAACGCCAAACTACCCGAAACGATTCCGCCCACCACCTGAGCAGTAGTTATGAGTAGGTTGAGCAAAATAGAATACACTAAATTTTTCCCTTTTACTTCGTGCTTATGAATGTGTACGTGGCTCATCGAGTGTTATTGACAAGCAATTTTATCGACTCTGGTGGCGTGTCTTCCGCCTTCAAAATCGGTAGAAAGAAAAGTTTCCACCATTTCGACTGCTTGTTTGATATTGGTATAACGCGCTGGAATACTAATAATGTTAGCGTCGTTGTGTTGGCGAGCCAAAGCTGCAATTTCGTTGATCCAACAAAGTGCAGCGCGAACGCCTTGGTGTTTGTTGGCTGTAATGGCGATTCCGTTTCCGCTTCCGCAGATGATAATCCCGAAATCTGCTTTTTTATTTTCCACATCATTCGCCACGGCATGACCAAAATCAGGATAATCCACACTGTCAAAAGAATTAGTTCCATGATTGATAATAGTATGTCCTTGAGATTCTAAAAATTGAACAATGGCGTTTTTATAGTCTGGTCCTGCGTGATCGTTTCCAATGGAGATTTTCATATGTTGTGTGTTTGTTTGTGCAAATTTAATTAAAGTAATGTAGATTTACTTCTTTGGTTATTTGTTTCTTTTAAGAAATGTAAAATACTTGGTTTAAAATCAATTGCTTAGCATTTTCAAATTCTTAGCATTAAATATAAATAACTGATAATCAGTACGGTTTTTGTGTCTAAATTGTTAAAAAATTGTAATGTTAACAAAAAAATGCAATTCCTTGATATTCAGTTAATCTTAATTTAACAACTTTTGTTCATAACTTTAGATAGAATTTTAGAACTAATATTTGTTTCTGTCGGATAAAATTGTAATCCAAAACCGACATTTAAAAAACAAATTTAGTTTGGTGAATTTTTAGATTAGTTATCAGCTAAAAAAGTCTCAGTTATTAACAAGATTGTGTTTTAAACTTATCTACAAAAATTCTATTTTTTGAATTGTTAACAGTTGTTGATAGCTTTTTAAAATCTGTTTAAAATGAGTGATTTAGACCCTTAAGGTTATGTTAACAAGTCGGTATAAAAACCGATAACTAAAAAAACAACCTCTATTTTCGAAAGTTATAGTAGCTATTAACACGCTATAATAACCATCAAAAAATATTTAAATTTAAATTTTTCTTTTTGTTGTTTTTAATAGATGTTGATAACATTTCAATTTTAGATTTGAAAAAGATAATAGATAAAAGATTTAAAAGTTGAAATTATAATTTACTCAAATAGAAAATCTATCTATTCTTCTATTATCTATTATCTCCTTCAAAAGTTATATTTTCTATAAATCTGAAATCTAATATCTGAAATCTAATATCTTCTTCGTAAATTTCAACTTTAGAAATAATGAATTATGAGTAAAATGCCAAAAAAGTTTGGAAAAAAAGAGAAAGACCTCTCGGGTAAGATTATAAAAATACTATCACAAAACGCTAATAAACCTTTCAATTATAAACAAATTGCTGCTATTTTAGATTTGGATGATACCAAAAGCAGAAATGAAATTATTAAAGATTTAAAAATTCTGGCTTCACAGAAAAAAGTCATTGAAACCGAACCTGGAAAATATTTGGTGAAAGCCATGAGCCAGGATTATTTTGAAGGAACCATTGATATGACTTCCCGAAAAACTGGGTATTTCATTTGTGAAGAATTTGAAGAAGATGTTTTTATCCCTACCAACAATTTAAACCATGCTTTAGACAAAGACAAAGTCAAAGTGTATGTCTACAACCGAAGAAAAGGAAAACGTCCTGAAGCGGAAGTTATAGAAGTTTTAGAAAGAGCTAAAACAGAATTCGTGGGTGTCATTGATATTCAAAAGAATTTTGCTTTTGTATCGACTGCTAATGCTAAAATGTATACCGATATTTTTATTCCAAAAGATAAAATAGGTGATGCAGAACAAGGTGATGTCGTGATTGCTAAAATTGAAGATTGGCCTAAAAAAGCCGATTCTCCTTTTGGAACCATTCTTAAAGTTTTAGGAAAACCTGGAGAACACGATACTGAAATTCATGCGATTTTAGCCGAATATGGTTTGCCTTATGATTTCCCTGTGGAAGTAGAAGTCTATGCTCAAAAAATAGATACTACTATCCAAGAAAGTGAAATTAAAAACCGTCGTGACATGCGACAAACCTTAACTTATACGATTGACCCAAAAGATGCTAAAGATTTTGATGATGCCTTATCATTCAAAAAATTAGATAATGGTAATTATGAAATTGGAGTTCACATTGCCGATGTTTCTTATTATTTACAAGAAGGAACGATTTTAGATGATGAAGCGTATAACCGAGGAACTTCGGTTTATTTAGTGGATAGAGTTGTGCCAATGTTACCTGAAGTACTGTCTAATTTTGCCTGTTCACTTCGCCCGAATGAAGAAAAATATACGTTTTCAGCGATTTTTGAAATCAATGAAAAAGCGCAAGTGATGAACCAATGGTTTGGAAGAACCGTGATTTATTCAGATCAAAGATTCGCGTACGAAGAAGCACAACAAATTATTGAAACCAAAGGAAATATCATTCCATCAGACATTTCCATCACTGGAAAAGAATATGTAGTTGGACCCGAATTGGTAGAAGCCACTTTAAAATTAGATGAATTGGCTAAAATTCTTCGTAGAAAAAGAATGAACGAAGGCGCTATTTCTTTTGATAAAGTAGAAGTGAAATTCAACTTGAATGAAAATGCAGAACCTATTGGTGTGTATTTCAAACAAAGCAAAGATGCCAATCATTTAATCGAAGAATTCATGCTACTAGCCAACAGAAAAGTAGCCGAATACATTGGAAAACAAAAGAAAACATTTGTCTATCGTATTCACGATGAACCTAATGAAGATAAATTATTTTCAATGCAAGCTTTGATTTCAAAATTTGGTTATAAAATCGATTTGCGCGATAAGAAAGACATTTCAAAATCATTGAATCAATTATTAGAAGATGTAGTGGGTAAAAAAGAGCAAAATTTAATTGATACGTTAACCATCCGAACGATGAGTAAAGCCAAATATTCTACGGAAAACATTGGTCATTACGGATTGGCTTTCGATTATTATTCTCATTTTACCTCACCAATTCGTCGTTATCCTGACGTAATGGTACATAGATTATTGCAATTTTATCTGGATGGCGGAAAATCTGTCAGCGAAGAATTGTACGAAGAAAAATGTGTGCATTCATCCAACATGGAAGGTTTAGCCACCAATGCTGAACGTGATTCTATCAAATACATGCAGGTAAAATACATGCAAGACCATAAAGATCAGGAGTTTTTAGGTGTTATTTCAGGTGTAACCGAATGGGGAATTTATGTAGAAATCATCGAAAACAAATGTGAAGGTATGGTTCGTATTCGTGAAATAAAAGACGATTATTATACTTTCGATGACAAGCAATATGCTTTAGTGGGTGAAATTTCTAAGAATCTTTTACAATTAGGTGATGAAGTTTACGTTAAAGTGAAAACAGCCGATTTAGTAAAAAAACAATTAGACTTTCATTTTTTAAGAAGAAAATAATATGAAAAAACTATTTATTGCAGCATTTTTAGTGGCAACACATTTCGTATCAGCACAAGTGACCAAAGGTATTGGAAATTTTACCAAAGTGACTTCTTTTGATAAAATAGACGTTACTTTAGTTCATACCACTGGTGAACCTAAAATTGTTTTAACCGGTGCTGGATCTGAAGATGTAGAAATAGTTCAAAAAGATTATGAATTAAAAATAAGAATGCCTTTAGGTAAATTATTGAAAGGAGATAATATTACAGCTACGGTATATTATCTTAAAGATGTTTATGAATTTGAAGCTAATGAAGGCTCAAGAATTTCATCAAACGAAGAATTTCATGGAATAAATTTGAATTTTATTGCAAAAGAAGGTTCAAACATAAATTTAAATGTAAACACTCAAAAAATCAATGTTAAATCATCTAATGGTTCTGTAATAAATTTATCTGGAAAAGCACAAAATATGGATATTGTGATTAATTCTGGAGGAATTGTCGAAGCAAAAGATTGTATGACTTCGCAAGCAGTTGTTTCTGTAAATGCAGGAGGATCTGCTGAAGTTACCGCTTCAGATTTAGTAGATGCAAAAACCAGAGCCGGTGGAAACATCACGATTTACGGTAATCCAAAACAAGTGAATCAGAAAACCGTTTTAGGCGGAAATATTGTTATAAACAAAAGATAATTTCCTGTTTTAAATTTTAACTTGAAGGTTCTCAAAAACAAACTTTTTTATAATTGAATAGATTATAAACAATGGAATCTTATTATGAAACTCAAAAATATTCATAATAGGATTCTGTTGTTTAATAAGAAATAATGAATTACTAAAAGGTGCATTTCAGATTTTGTGTAGA
The DNA here is from genome assembly GCA_030153045.1 of Flavobacterium sp. GTDB lineage: Bacteria > Bacteroidota > Bacteroidia > Flavobacteriales > Flavobacteriaceae > Flavobacterium. The sequence continues at coordinate 31,867 of JASLID010000004.1, read as the reverse complement.
ATAACGTAATTAATTGATTGTTAAAAGATTATTTTTTGTAATTCTTATTTTAAACGATAACTTTAGTAAGGTTTTGTATTAAAAATATTTAAAACTAAAGAGTTATGAAAAAGATAATCTTCCTATTGCTAGTTTTCACACAATTAGCTAACGCACAAATCACCAAACCATTAAGTGATTTTACAAAAGTGAGCAGTTTTGATCAGATTTATGTTTTTTTAATTGCTTCAGATGAAAATAAAATAGAAATTTCAGGAAGTAATGCTGAATCGGTTGAATTGGTCTATGACAATAATGAGCTAAAAATCAGAATGCCTTTGGATAAATTATTAAAAGGAAACGATATTTTAGCCAAAGTATATTACACCAAATTAGAAGCTGTAGAAGCTAACGAAGGCAGTAGTATAGGCTGCTATTCACATATTTCTGCCATAAATTTTGATATTTTAGCTAAAGAAGCTTCAACTATTAAACTAAAATTTGATGCTAAAAAAGTTGTTGCAAGAGTGACACAAGGATCTACATTAGAAATAAGCGGAAAGACAGATAATTTAGATATTGTTGCTAATGCCGGCTCACTATTTAAATCTGAAAAATGTCAGGTAAATCAAGCTGTTGTTAGTGTAAATGCAGGTGGACAAGCCAATGTAAACGCTTCCGAATTTGTGGATGCTAAAGTTCGCGCTGGAGGAATTATCACGATTTACGGAAATCCTAAAAAAGTCAATCAGAAAACCATTTTAGGAGGCGATATTGTTTTAAAAACCGATCCAAAATCACACCTTAATTAAAATAATTAAAATTTTATTAAGTTTTAGAATATTCAAGAATATAGAATTATCTTGCAATTCTAAACAGACTCTATGATACAATACATTTTAAGCAACGGAATCCCATTAGGAATATTTTTAAGTTTCATGATAGGTCCCGTGTTTTTTGTATTGCTTGAAACCAGTATTACCAAAGGATTTCGAGCAGCATTATTCTTCGATTTAGGCGTAATTTTAGCCGATGTTTTTTTTATTGGAGTAGCCTATTTAGGTAGTTACCGATTGATTCAGAGTTTAAAGGACGATCCAGCCATGTTTATTTTTGGAGGTATCGTTATGGTAACCTATGGCGTTATTACTTATTTTAAGCTTCGTAATGCCCACAGAGTAGAAGCAGACGAAGAAGTAGTTGAATTAATTAAAAAAGACTATCTAAGCTTATTTATAAAAGGATTTTTACTCAACTTTATCAACATTGGTGTTTTAGGTTTTTGGTTGTTAATCATTATCACTTTTGTCCCAAAACTACACGCTGATGTTTCTAATGTGGTTTGGTTTTTTACAACCGTTATTCTTACCTACATTGTTACTGATATTGGTAAAATTCTTTTAGCCAAAAAATTAAGAAAAAATCTTACAGTGCCAAACATTATCAAAATCAAAAAAGTAAGCAGTATTTTAATGATTGTTTTCGGTCTTTTTTTATTGGTAGAAGGTTGGTATCCAAGTGATAAAGCCTTTGTTAAAAAGACAATTGAGAAGATTGAAAAAGATAGTTCCAAATAAAATTTGATAAACACTAACTATGAAAAAACTTTTACTTTTATTACTATTTTCAATACCCCTTTTCGCTCAAAACGACTCTATACCAGTAGTAAAAACTAACTTATCATTAATTGGTTTAAACAAGCTAAATATTGTTTATAAAGGAATTTCTAATCCTTTTTCGGTTAATGTAAAAGATGGTAAACCTTTCAAAATTATAGGAGAATCGGTTTTACAAAGTGCTGATGGTACTTATAACATCAAACCTAAAACTGCAAAAGACACTAAAGTTCTAGTTGAAATACAAACATCCGATTCTACAAAAGTTATCGAAGAACACATTTTTAGAACAAAAGAATTACCCTATGCCGCTTTACTGGTAAACAAAAAAGGCTGTATTAATGGAGAATGTATTATTGAAATGCCAAGTAAAGAACTTTTAAACGCTGAAATTACAGTTAAATTAATCGATTTTCTGTTAGATTATAACATCACCGTTACAAGTTTTAGAATTCATTTATCAAATACAAATGGTGATTTTTTAGACAGTTTTGAAATAAAAGGAGATAGAATACCGCAAGATATCTATGAAGCCATTGCTGCTAACGATAAAGCTACTTTAATTGTTATTCATAAGTTTACTTTCGCCTCCGATTTAGGTTTATCCATCATGAAAACTCCTGTGGTGAAGATTAGGAGAGTATTGGAAGCTAAGTAATTTTTGTAATTTCAAAAAAGAACTTTTAAATGCAGCAATATCTGCAAAAAGTTAATAAAAAAAGAGATATGAAAGTATCTCTTTTTTTATACAGCACCCTTACCGAGGCTTCAGGAGAACCGGAGTAGTAATCAAATTTTCTTAAAAAAATAAACATAAAAAAACCTTCAAGGAAACTTGAAGGTTTTAGAGGCATCGTCCGGATTCGAACCGGAGTAGGAGCTTTTGCAGAGCCCAGCCTAGCCGCTCGGCCACGACGCCCTTTATTTACTGGATTGCAAATATATGAAAAAAGTTAAAAGGCAAAAGATAAAAAGGTAAAAAGTTTAACCAAAACCATCTATTATCTTTTTATCTATGGTCTATTGTCTTAAAAATTAATTTCTATTTTCTTCCATTTCAATGGTAACTGCTTCAACATCACCACCAATAGGTGGATTTAGTTTAGAAACAGCCACAATAACTTTAGAGACAGTCGCAATTTCTTTAAAAATTCTTGCTATAATGCGATGTGCCACGTGTTCTAATAGCTCCGAACGAATGGCCATTTCTTCCACAACAATTCTATTCAGAAGTACGTAATCTACAGTATCTGCCAGTTTATCCGTTTGAGATGATTTATTTAAATCGGTTTTAATCTCTAAATCAACCGTGTAATCTGAACCTATTTTACCCTCTTCAATCAAACAACCGTGATACGAAAAGGTTCTTATGTTTTTAAGTTTAATAATTCCCATTGATGGTGTTTTCAATAATTTAATTCCTAATTATTGGATAAAATTACAACATTTTCTGTAAGAATTACCAAATAAACGAATCAACACATCAATGAATACCCATCTTTTTTGGTAACTTTGCTCTCTCAATTAAAGAATATGTCAACAAAAGAAAAATCATTAAATTTTATAGAACAAATCATTGAAGAAGATTTAAAAAATGGTTTGTCTCCCAATAAATTACGCTTTCGTTTTCCACCGGAACCTAACGGATATTTACACGTAGGTCATGCGAGTGCGATTTGTTTGAATTTCGGTTTGGGTATTGATTATCAGTCACCAGTAAACCTTCGTTTTGACGATACTAACCCAGCCAAAGAAGAGCAGGAATTTGTTGATGCTATTAAAAGAGATGTAGAATGGCTTGGCTATAAATGGGCTGAAGAATGTTATGCTTCAGATTATTTCCAACAATTATACGATTGGACTATCGAGTTAATCAAGAAAGGAAAAGCATATGTTGACAGCCAATCTTCGGAAGAAATGGCCAAACAAAAAGGAACTCCAACACAACCCGGTGTTGATGGGCCATTTAGAAACCGTTCTGTTGAAGAAAATTTAGACTTGTTCGAACGCATGAAAAACGGCGAATTTGAAGAAGGAACGCATATTTTACGTGCTAAAATTGACATGGCTTCGACTAATATGTTGATGCGCGATCCAATTATGTACCGCGTTTTACACAAACACCACCACAGAACTGCTGATAAATGGTGCATATACCCTATGTATGACTGGGCTCATGGTGAAAGTGATTATTTAGAACAGATTTCACACTCTTTCTGTACGTTAGAATTTTTACCGCATAGAGAATTATACGATTGGTTTTTGAACCAAATCTATGATGAAAATAAAGTACGTCCGAAGCAAAGAGAATTTGCACGCCGTAATTTATCACATACGGTTGTGTCCAAAAGAAAACTATTGCAACTAGTTGAAGAAAAGCACGTTGACTCTTGGGATGACCCTCGTATGTCAACCATTTCCGGAATGAGAAGACGTGGTTATACACCTACGGCCATTCGAAATTTTGCCGAAACTATTGGTATTGCCAAACGTGAAAATCTAATTGATGTATCATTGTTAGAATTCTGTGTACGTGAAGATTTGAATAAAATTGCACCGCGTGTAATGGCTGTTTTGGATCCTGTAAAGTTAATTATTACCAATTATCCTGAAGGAAAAGAAGAATGGCTGGAAGCTGAAAACAATCCTGAAGAGGAAGTAATGACATTCAGAAAAGTGCCTTTTTCTAAAGAAATTTATGTAGAAAGAGAAGATTTTCAGCATTTGAATGACCAATCTTTTCAAGAAGAAATTCGCTTAAAGAATGCGTATATTATTAAAAATGAAAAAGTTATAAAAGATAGTAATGGAAATGTTTCTGAGATTCACGCTACCTATGACGAAGAAAGCAAAAGTGGAAGTGGCTCTGAAGCAAGTAAGCGAAAAGTTTCCAAAACTATCCATTGGGTTTCTGTTGCTCATGCTGTAAAAGCTGAAATCAGACTGTATGATCGTTTGTTTATTGAAGAATCTCCAGACACTCATAAAGACAAAAACTTCCTGGATTTTGTGAATCCGAATTCTTTAAAAACAGTTACCGGAGTGGTTGAAAATAGCTTAAAAGAGGCTAAAGAAGGCGATAAATTCCAATTTCAACGTACTGGTTATTTCTGTGTTGACCGAGATTCAACAACAGATAAATTGGTTTTTAACAAGACGGTTGATCTTAAAATTACAGTAAAAAATAACGATAAGAAAGAAGAGAATATTCTGAATTCCATTCAAAAAGAAGTAAATAGTTTCTTTAAAGCAGATGATCAAAGTAAGAGAGATGTAATTCAGGAATCGATCAAAAAGAATTTAGAATTAGTTGAAAACACTGAATTATTGATCAATGCGTTAAACAAAAATGTCAGTAATAATAAAAGCGCTTTGTTGTTTGCTAACTTTATTTTGAGACATTCTAATAAAATTACTTCGGCAGATTTAGAAAAAGACGAAATCACCAAGTTTTATAAAATGTCATTGAATAGTGAAAGTACTTTTGTAAGAACACAAGCGTATTTGAATTTGAAAAATGAAGACAAAAATCTGTTGAATGAGTTTACGCCAAAATTAGAATCTTTAAAAGATTTTTTAATTGAAAAATCTTTAACTGAAGAATTAAAATATTTGGAAGATTTGCTTAAATAGCTATTATCAATTTTATATATCAAAAACCCGCTAATTAGCGGGTTTTTTTATTATAGTAAATTACTATCAAATTTAAAACAACATCATAAATAACTATTAAAAGTGACCTTCATATTTTATTTTTAATAGATTTAAAAAAACAACTAAGGTGTTTCGTTGTCTATAAATATAAAAATGCTTAAAATCGCTTTATTTTAAGTTTAGATAAAAAATGATCATAAAATAGATTTTTATTATTGATTTTAAAAACATATTGATATTTACTATTAAAAGTGGCTTCTATATTTTGATTTTAATAGATTTAAAAAAACAGCCAAGGTGTTTCGTTGTTTGTAAAAGTAAAAACACCTAAAATCGATTTATTTTAATTTTTACTTATTTTGGAACGAAAAATTTGTTTTTTAACCCTGATGGAAGCGAAAATCTTTTTAAAACTTTTTTTTGTACTGATTTTGTCGAAGCACAAAATAGTTTTAAAAAATTGTAACGGGCAGCAGGACAAAAGTTGTTGAGAACTAAAAATTTCTGTTCCCAAAAAAAGAGGGCTAATTTCAAGAGCTCTTCTTTTTCAAAATTTATTTTTACGATTTTACTTTATCGTCTAGATGAGAAGAATTCGACGGATTGTAATCGGTTGAAGTTTGATCTTTCGAATGTAAGCACTTGTTTGACGTTAAATTTTTATCGTAACTCAATTTAATTTCAATTTTTATATTTGTAACTACTTTATTAACAAGTAATTAACAGTAAATCTGTTTTGTAATTCGTAAGTTTATATTCCCCATTTCTGAATTCACAATTTCATATTATTAATTCTTAAATTTAGAAATCATGACAAGTACCACAGAAAAAATTTTATTGGCTATCATTTCAGGAGCCGCAGTTGGAGCAGGATTGGGAATCTTATTTGCCCCAGACAAAGGGGTTAACACCCGCAAGAAAATAAAAGACAGTTTTGATGATGTTAGTGAAAATCTTAAAAACAGATTTTCAAGAGGAAAAATTGACTTGGAATCAAAATTTGAGTATTTTCTATCACATACCGATTCTGCAAGAGAAGAAGTTATTGATGCAATGGAAAAAAAATTAGGTGAGTTAAAAAGAGAGGCAGCAACCGCTAAAAACTAATTATGCCTTTTGAAAACATCAAAGAAAGTGCAGAGGAAGTTCAGGAAAAAGTAAAGGATGTAATAGACAGTAATATTGCTTATTACAAACTTTGGTTGTTCAAAGTAATTACAAAATCAGTTACTGTAGTGCTGAAAAGGCTTTTATTGGCTTTTTTTTTAATGATGTTTCTCTTTTTTTCTTCCATCGCCTTAGCATTATTTTTAGGAAAAATGTTTGAAAGCAACATAATTGGATTCTTGGTTGTGGGAGTTGTGTATCTTGTTCTGATGTTAATTGTTTATTTCCTAAAAGATAAGATTGTAGAAAGTACAATTTTGAAGAATTTTTCTAAAATATTTTTTAATGATTAATTGTGGCTTATGGAAACTATAGTTTATTCATCGTATAGTGAAATTGACAGAGATTTAGAAATCCTTAAACTCCAGAAAGAAATTGACTACCAGAAACTGTCGCTTTCCGTTGAAAAAATCATCGACGGATTATCACCACATAGTATGATACAGAATGTTTTAGGTAGTTTCAGCAGCGCTATAACTAAATATGGTTTACTCCAAAAAATAGTAATTCCGTTTCTTATTAATAAGTTTATAAAATAAAAAAGAGCTCTAGAAATAGAGCTCTTTTTTTTAAATTTATTTTTTATGGTTTTACTTCGTCATCTGGATTTGAAGTATCCGATGGATTATAATCGATCGCGTTGTGATTTTTCGATTTTACTCTTGGCGTTTGCTTTTTCATTTGTTCGCCAATAATGTTTGAAGTGGCAAAACTGGTCACCATTGTATTTAGCATATCACTTGCTGCTTGTGGCGAGTTAGGTAACAAAATTAAGTTCGAATTCGTATCAGCACCAATCGCTTGTAAAGTATCATAATGTTGTGTGATTACGATTAAGGCAGAAGCTTCTTGCGAATTGATACCAACTTCATTTAAAACTGCCACACTTTCTACCAACCCTTTAGCAATTTCACGACGTTGATCGGCAATACCTTGACCTTGTAATTTTTTACTTTCTGCTTCTGCTTTGGCTTTAGCTACAATTCTAATACGTTGTGCTTCACTTTCAAACATGGCTGCTGTTTTTTCTCTTTCGGCAGCATTAATACGGTTCATCGCGTTTTTTACTTGGATATCCGGATCAATATCAGTTACTAAGGTGTTGATAATGTCGTAACCATAAGCCATCATCGCTTCATTCAATTCACGTTTTACCGCGATAGCGATATCGTCTTTACGAACAAAAACATCATCTAAAATTAATTTAGGTACTTCGGCACGAACCACATCAAATACATAAGCGGTAATTTGATCGTGTGGGTATTCTAATTTATAGAAAGCTTCATACACGTGTTCTTGAATGACTTTGAATTGTACCGAAACTTTCATTTTGATAAACACATTGTCCTTAGTTTGTGTTTCGATCATGACATCTAATTGTTGAATTTTTAGATTTACACGGCCGGCAATTCTGTCAATAATTGGAATTTTAAGCTGTAAACCAGATTGTCTAATGCTTAAGAATTTTCCAAAACGTTCCACAATAACAGCGGTTTGTTGCTTAACAGTAAAAAATGAGGCCATTAAAAGAAAAAAGCCAATAAATAAAATCACATAGATAGAAATTCCCATAGTTTTTTAGTTTAAGTTATTTTGTTTGTGATGATTATACGTTGGTTTATTTTAAAAGTTACAATCTCTTTCTCAATTATTATAAGTACTTTCGCCAAAATTTTAAAAAATGAAAAAAACAATCGTAATACTAGTTTTGTTTTCATCGGTATCCCTTCTGGCACAACGCGGGAATAGAGATGGTAATAGAATTGGAATTTCTGGAGGAATTACCAATACCACTTTATATACTTCTAATTTTAATGTCAAACCTGCTAATGGTTGGATGGGTGGTTTTTCGGTAAGAGGAAATTATTATAATGACTGGAGTATGGTTTTTGGAATGCAATTCATGGAAAACAACTTTGAAGTGGAAACAGTTAGTCCTTTGTTACAAGTGCAGAATGTTAATTACAAGATGTCGGGTGTGCAGATCCGTTTGTTGTTGAGCGCCAATTTGGTTAAAAACCATTTTTCAATTGATTTTGGACCTGTTTTACAAGTCAATGACAAGCTGAAAATTGAATCGAAATACGAAAACAACTTTGTTTCTAATTCTTTATTAACCGCTAAAGACATTACTGATGTTACTAAAATAAACGGAAACTTATACGGAGGAATTTCAGCTGGTGGAAAGCGTATAAGATTTATAGCGAGTTACCAATTGGGGGTTAATAACTTTTTAAACAACCTGAACAAATCAGACGAGTTAAAGCTTAAAAACAACAATAGAGATTTTAAAGGCCATTTGGGAATGTTAAGTGGACAGTTGTTGTTTAATTTGTAACAAAAAACCCCAGCATTTGCTGGGGTTTCTTTTTTATATCGTATCGATTGCTTTTTGAATTCGCTTGATACTTTCCTCTTTTCCTATCATTTCCACAATGTCAAACAAATGTGGTCCCATCATTTTCCCTACTAAACTCAATCGGAAAGGCTGCATGACTTTCCCCATTCCTATTTCGTTTGCGGTTAACCATTCTTTTACAATAGTTTCAATATCTACCGATGTAAAATTTTCAATTCCTTGTAGAACGGTAATCAATTGTTTCATCAAATCTGGCGTCTCTTCCTTCCAGTTTTTTGCTGCTTTTTCATCGTACGATGTTGGTGCTACAAAGAAATAATCGGACAAATCCCAAAGTTCATTAACAAAATTGGCTCTTTCTTTTACTGAAGCAACCACTTTGGTTACAAATTCTAGATCTTTATCAAATCCTTTTTCTTTTACAAGAGGTAAAAACAATTCGGCTAATTCAGTATCTTCTTTCTTTACTAAATATTGATGATTGAACCATTTGTTTTTCTCCGGATCAAACTTAGCACCCGATTTATTCACACGTGCCAAATCGAATTTATTAACTAACTCTTCTAATGTAAATATTTCCTGTTCTGTACCATCATTCCAACCCAACAAAGCCAAGAAGTTAATGACAGCCTCCGGGAAAAATCCATTCTCTCTATAACCTGAAGAGATACCTTCTTCTGTTTTCCATTCCAATGGGAATACTGGGAATCCCATTTTATCTCCATCACGTTTGGATAATTTTCCGTTTCCGATGGGTTTCAAAATCAGAGGTAAATGCGCAAATTCAGGCGCTTCCCATCCAAAGGCTTTGTATAATAAAACGTGTAATGGCATAGATGGCAACCATTCTTCTCCACGAATTACGTGTGAAGTTTCCATTAAATGATCATCAACAATGTTCGCCAAGTGATATGTTGGCATACCATCGCTTTTGAACAAAACTTTATCATCTAATAAATTAGTATCAAATTTAATATCACCACGAATAATGTCTTGCAAATGCAAAGTTTCATTTACTGGTGTTTTAAAACGCACTACATATGCCTCACCATTGGCAATTCGTTTGGTAACTTCTTCTGTTGAAATGGTTAATGATGTATCTAAACCATCACGTACCGAATGATTGTATATAAAAGTATTTCCGTTGCTTTCTGCTTCTTTTCGTAATTCGTCTAACTTATCGGCAGTATCAAAAGCATAATACGCCCAACCCGATTCAATTAGCGTGTCAGCATATTGTTTGTACAATTCTTTTCTATCACTTTGACGGTATGGACCAAATTTTTCATTTTTCCCTACAGTTTCATCAGGCGGAATGCCCAACCATTCTAGAGCTTCCATAATATACCCTTCGGCACCAGGAACAAAACGTGTTTGATCGGTATCTTCTACACGTAAGTAAAAGGTTCCGTTGTGCTTTTTGGCAAACAAATAATTAAATAATGCGGTACGAACACCGCCAATATGTAAAGGGCCCGTTGGGCTTGGTGCAAATCGCACTCTAACTGGTTTCGACATTTCTGTAAAATTTGACTGCAAAGATACAATTTTAGCCTTTAGCCACGAATTCACAAATTCCAATTTCTTAAGCGATTTCAGATGCCTTATAGGATCTATAACTAACTCTTTTTTGTAAAACTTGTCTTTAGTAAATATTTAACTCATAAGGAATTTAAAAATTACTACTTTTATGGGTTATATAAAAGAAGTATGAAATTGGATTCAAAAAGTATCATATTTAACAAACTAGAAGAGTTTACCAAGAAATTCTACACCAATGAGTTGTTACGTGGAACAATTTTTTTCGTGGGTTTAGGCTTGATTTATCTTTTAGTGACCAGTTTTATTGAATATTTCCTTTGGTTAAAGCCTTCAGGAAGAATTTTCTTGTTCTGGGCTTTCATTTTGGTGGAAGTGTTTTTGCTCGTTCGTTTTATTTTCTTTCCCATTGCTAAATTGTTCAAGCTTCAAAAAGGAATCGATTATACGGAAGCTTCGAAAATCATTGGAAATCATTTTTCATCAGTAAATGATAAGTTAATTAACTTTTTACAATTGGCTAACGACAAAAATCAATCGGAATTACTGTTGGCATCGATAGATCAAAAAGCGAATTCTTTGCAACCCATCCCTTTTGTAAATGCAATTGATTTCAAAAAGAATAAAAAGTTTTTACCGTTAGCTTTAATACCTATTTTCTTCTTGGTTTTTTTAATGATTTCTGGAAGACAAAAGTATATTACCGAAAGTATGTCTCGTGTGGTGAACTATCAGCAACAGTTCTTACCTCCTGCTCCATTCAGTTTTGTTGTTCTTACTGATTTAGAAACTGAGCAAAACAAAGACTTCGTTTTTAAAATCAAAACCATTGGAAAAGTAGTTCCTGAAAAAGCACTTATTTTTATAAATGAGGAGAGTTATTTTATGGAAAGTGTTCAGCCAGGTGTTTTTCAATACGTTTTCGAGAAACCAATTCAAGACATTCCTTTTCATATTGTGGCCAACGAAGTTGTCTCTACAGATTACGTGTTAAATGTAACTACTGTTCCCGCAATTGAGAACTTTCAGATGCAATTAAACTTTCCAAAGTATTTGAATAAGAAACCCGAAATCATAAAAGGTTCTGGCAATGCCATTGTACCCGAAGGAACTCAAATCACATGGAAAATTAATGCCATTGCTACGGATAATGTGAAATTTGTTGAAAACAACAAGCAATTTTCATTTTCAAATACTGGAAATGCCTTTGTATTAGCTAAAAATGTTTTTCAAAATACAGAATATCAGATATTTACCTCTAATAAATTGATAAAAGATTACGAAAAGTTAAATTATGCCATCAATGTAGTTAAAGATCAGTATCCTTCTATTAAAGTTGAAGTGGCTCCCGACAGTTTAAAAGTTAATAAAGGCTATGTTTTAGGTCAAGTTGCTGATGATTATGGCCTGTCTAGACTCTCAGTTATTTACTATCCTAAAAACAACCCTAATATTGCCAAACGCGGAACGTTGAAAGTGAGAAGTGATGTATACGATCAATTTGTTTTCGCCTTCCCTTCTAATTTGCCTATAACAGAAGGTGTCGAGTACGAATACTATTTTGAAGTTTTCGATAACGATGCCATTCACAATTTTAAGAGTTCTAAATCGATGGTATTCTCTCATCGCGAATCTACTTTTGAAGAAAAACAAGTTGAAAATTTAAATCAGCAAAACGAGAATATCAATAGTTTGCAAAAGACTTTAAAGGCACAAGACAAACAATTGAATGAACTTGAGAAATTGCAAAACTCGGGCAAAGAGAAAAAAGAGTTGGATTATAAAGACCAGCAAAAAATTAACGATTTCATCAAACGTCAGAAACAACAAGAGGAAATGATGAAAGAGTTCTCTAAAAAAATCAAAGATAATTTAGAGAAATTTAATCCTAACGAAAAAGATCCGGATAAAGAATTACTCAAAGAGCGTTTGGAAAAAGTCGATAAAGAGGCAGAGAAAAATCAAAAACTTTTAGACGAACTAAAAGAGTTAAACGAGAAATTACAGCAAGAAGACTTGTTTGAGAAAATCGAAAAGTTTCAGCAAAAATCTAAAAACCAAACGAAGAGCTTAGAGCAATTGGTTGAACTAACCAAACGTTATTATGTTGAAAAGAAAGCGCAACAATTGGCAGAGCAACTAGAACAACTGGCAGAAAAACAAGAGAAATTAGCTGAAGATAAACAAGAAAATTCTGAAGACAAGCAAAATGAAATCAATAAGGAGTTTGACAAACTTGAAAAAGAATTAGATGAATTACAGAAAGAAAACAAAGAGTTAAAAAAACCTCTAGATATTCCTAAAGACCAAGAGAAAGAAGAAAGCATTAAACAAGATATGCAAAGTGCTTCTGATGAATTAAAGAAAAATGCCAAAGATAAAGCAGCACCAAAACAAAAAAGCGCTGCCAAGAAAATGAAGCAAATGAGTCAATCGATGCAACAAGAAATGCAAGATGGTGATCAGGAGCAAATGCAGGAAGATGTAAAAATGTTGCGTCAGGTGCTAGATAACTTATTGGAGTTTTCTTTTTCACAAGAAGATTTGATTAAGGATTTTAAATCTACCAAAGGGAATTCGTCTTCGTTTACCAAGTATTTAAAACAACAACAAGATTTAAAATCTCAATTCAAACATGTCGACGATAGTTTGTTTGCCATGTCACTTCGCAACCCCAAAATTGGTGAAAAAGTAACGAATGAAATTGGAAACGTTTTTTATAACATTGATAAAAGCATCGATTATTTTGCCGAGAATCAAATTGGCCGTGGAACGGCTAGCCAGCAATATTCACTTACCAGTGCTAATAATTTAGCGAATCTTTTAGCTGATATTTTAAATAACATGCAAATGTCTATGTCGGGTTCTGGACAAGGAAAACCGAAACCGGGTCAAGGAGAAGGAATGCAACTTCCAGACATTATTAAGAAGCAAGAAGGTCTTGGAAAGAAGATGCAAAACGGTAAAAAAGAGGGTAAGCAATCTGGTGAAAAACCAGGAGATCAGCCAGGCACTAAGCCAGGTCAAAAGCCAGGCAGTAAACCTGGATCACAACCGGGTTCTTCTGGACAAGAAGGTCAGGATGGCGAAGGTGATGCAAAAGCAGTTTTAGATATTTTGAAAGAACAAAAGCAACTTAGAGAAGCTCTGGAAAATGAATTGAAAAAACATGGACTTGGCGGTTCGGGACAAAATGTTTTAGATCAAATGAAGCAAATCGAAAAGCAATTAATTAATAAAGGTTTCTCCAATGATGTCATTCAAAAAGCTTTGAATTTAAAGTACGAGTTGCTCAAACTTGAGAAAGCAATACAAGAGCAAAATCAAGATGATAAGCGTGAAGCGAACACAAATAAAAAGGAGTTTAACAACACCGCCACGCCCCTACCAGCTAAGCTTCAAGATTATTTAAATAGTATTGAAATTTTAAACAGACAAACACTACCTTTGCGCTCCAATTTTAACCGCAAGGTTCAAGAATATTTCAAAGAAAATGATAAGCTTTAATTACGAGTTAGACTTCGAATTGCCAAACGAACAATTGTATTCCGATTGGTTATCTAATGTAATATCTTCTGAAAATAAGTCAGAAGGAGAAATTAATTATATCTTTTGCGATGACCAATATTTGGTTGAAATCAATCAGCAATATTTAGACCATGACACGCTAACGGATATTATTAGTTTCGATTATTCTATTGGAAACGAAATTCACGGCGATGTTTATATCTCTATTGAAAGAGTCAAAGATAATGCCATCGATTTTAATGTTTCATTTGAAGAAGAGTTAAAACGCGTGTTGGTTCACGGAGTACTACACTACTGTGGCTATAAAGACAAAACGGAATCTGACGAACAGCTCATGCGCTCTAAAGAAGACGAAAAAATTCAAATGTTCCACGTGAAACATTAAGCAACAAATTATGTACACAAAAGATTGTTCCACGTGAAACAATCAAAATTTTCCACAGGATTTGAAACGCAATGTTTCACGTGGAACAAAATAAAAATTTAAAAGAGAATAAAGTGTTTCAAGAAAAATATGATGTGATTGTTGTGGGTGCGGGTCACGCTGGTTGTGAAGCCGCTGCCGCTGCTGCCAATTTGGGTTGCAAAACTTTATTGGTTACAATGAGCCTTCAAAACATTGCGCAAATGTCTTGCAATCCTGCTATGGGTGGAATTGCAAAAGGACAAATCGTTCGGGAAATTGATGCGATTGGTGGATATTCGGGAATTGTTTCCGACAATACAGCGATTCAATTCAAGATGCTCAACAAATCAAAAGGACCCGCGATGTGGTCTCCACGTGTTCAAAGTGACCGCATGCGTTTTTCGGAAGAATGGCGTTTGATGTTGGAGCGAACTCCAAATTTGGATTTCTATCAAGAAATGGCTTCAGGCGTTTTGGTGGAAAACAACAAAATCGTCGGAATTAAAACGGCGCTTGGTTTGACCATTCGTGCCAGTTCGGTTGTATTGACCAATGGAACTTTTCTGAACGGATTGATTCATATTGGAGACAAACAATTTGGTGGAGGACGTGCTGGAGAAAGCGCTTCTTTTGGAATCACCGAAGATTTGATTAAAGTGGGTTTTCAATCGGGACGAATGAAAACAGGAACACCTCCTCGTGTCGATGGTCGCTCTTTAGATTATTCTAAAATGAACGTTGAAGGCGGTGATGTAAATCCATCCAAATTCTCCTATTCCAATATTACAAAACCACTGACGGTTCAAAGAGATTGTCACATGACGTATACTTCGCCTTTAGTACACGATTTGTTGCGTGAAGGTTTTGATCGTTCACCAATGTTCAACGGACGTATTAAAAGTTTAGGGCCAAGATATTGTCCGTCGATAGAAGATAAGATCAATCGTTTTGCCGACAAAGACCGTCACCAATTATTTGTAGAGCCGGAAGGTTGGAATACTTGTGAAGTGTATGTGAATGGATTTTCTACTTCTTTGCCGGAAGACATTCAATTTAAAGCATTGCGCTCGGTTGTAGGATTTGAAAACGTGAAATTCTTTAGAGCGGGTTATGCGATCGAATACGATTACTTCCCTCCTACACAATTGAAACATACTTTAGAAACTAAATTGGTGGACGGATTATATTTCGCCGGACAAATTAATGGAACGACCGGTTATGAAGAAGCAGCCTCTCAAGGTCTAATTGCCGGAATTAATGCAGCGTTAAAAGTAAAAGAACAAGAACCGTTTATTTTAAAACGTGATGAAGCTTATATTGGAGTACTGATTGACGATTTAATTACCAAAGGAACCGAAGAGCCATATCGTATGTTTACTTCTCGTGCCGAATACAGAACTTTATTGCGTCAGGATAATGCCGATTTCAGATTAACACCAAAATCTTTTGAAATTGGTTTGGCTTCTGAAGCACGTATGCGAAGAATGGAAGAGAAATTTTCTAAGTCGGAAGCGATGGTGAATTTTATTAAAGAAACAAGTGTTACGGCTGCCGAAGCGAATCCGGTTTTAATTGCCAAAGAAACTTCTGAAGTGACACAATCGGATAAAATGTTTAGAATCTTCTCGCGACCTCAAATTGACATGGAAGACATGATGAAGTTTGACAAAGTTCGGGATTATGTGGCTGAACATGATTTGGATCAGGAAATTTTAGAGCAAGCCGAAATTCAAGTCAAATATTCCGGTTATATCGAAAAAGAAAGAACCAATGCCGAAAAGTTAACCCGATTAGAAGATATTCGTATTCCGGAAAACTTCGATTACGATAAATTAAAATCATTGTCATACGAAGCGCGCGAAAAATTAAAAAACATTCGCCCAGTAACCATTTCGCAAGCCTCAAGAATTAGTGGAGTTTCTCCTAACGATATTTCGGTGCTGTTGGTTTTTATGGGAAGATAAATCAATTGTAAAATAGAGTTTGTGGATGCTTGTCATTCATAAACTCTATTTTATAACTAAATTGTTCCACGTGAAACTAATTTGTTAAAGCTTATAAACAAAGAGGATTTATATTTTTATATTTTATTTCAATCTATGGATTTTTCAAACCAATCTATTTTTATCAAAGTCAAAGACCATTCTGTTTCGAAAGAGAATTTCGAATTGTTACTCGATGAAGAATTACAATTGTTAAAAACACATCCACAACCTTCTTTGGATGTTCTTCCAAAATATTACGAAAGTGACGATTATATTTCCCACACTGATGGGAAGCGTTCGTTGTTTGAAAAAGTCTATCACGTTATCAAATCCTATTCTTTAAAAAAGAAAGTTTCCTTAATTAATTCTTTTCATCCTGAAAAAGGAAGGTTATTAGACATAGGAGCTGGAACAGGAGATTTTTTAGCAACAGCTAAAGCCAACGGTTGGCAGATTACAGGGTTGGAACCAAGTGAAAAAGCGAGAAATTCAGCTATTTCTAAAGGTGTTTCTTTTGAAAATGATATCAATAATATTGAAAATCAATCGTTTGACGTTGTTACCATGTGGCACGTTTTAGAACATGTACCCAATATTGAGCAACAAATTAAAGATTTGAAGCGATTATTGAAGCCAAATGGAACAATTATCATCGCCGTTCCCAATTTCAAATCGTTTGATGCCAATTATTACAAAGAATTTTGGGCCGCTTATGATGTGCCAAGACATTTGTGGCATTTCTCTAAAATTTCGATCGAAAAATTATTTGCTAGAGAAAATTTGAAGCTGGTAAAAATCCTTCCAATGGTTTTTGATAGTTTTTATGTTTCCCTTTTATCGGAAAAATACCAAAACGGCAAAATGAATTTTTTTAAAGCATTTTACATCGGATTGAAGTCAAATGTCAAAGCGAAACAAAGTTTAGAGTATTCATCGCACATTTACGTGATAAAAAACAGCTAAAATTTAATTTAAAGCGATTTAAAAGCGTTTTTCGAATACAAGCAGGTGAATTTATCTCTAAAATTCAAAAATAGCTCAAAACCCTTTAAAAACAGCCAAATTTTATAGTGAAAAACTATAAAAAAACAAATGATATAAGATTTGCTTATCATACAGTTTTCATCCCAAATCGAGAAATCTACACAATCTAAAAATCAAATATTCGAACATTCTAAAAAATTATTACTTTTACCAAAATTTAAAAAATTAACTAAAAATATAAAATGAAAAAAATCGTATTTCTTGTTGCCATCGCAATTTCTGTAATGGCATGTAACAAAACTCCTCAAGCAGCAGAATTCAAAACAGCATATGTTGACACCTCAAAAATGATGGAAGAGTATACTGAAGCTAAAGAATTAAACGAAAAGTATAAAACCAAAGGTGAAGTAATGGGTCGTGAACTTGAAGTGGCAGCTAAGAATTTAAAAGCTGAAGCTGCTAGTTTCGAAAAAAATGCAATGGCAAAAGGACAAGCTTGGGCACAACAAAAAGGGGCTGAGTTGCAACAAAGACAGCAACAAATTCAATACGCAGAGCAAGGGATGATGCAACAATTGCAACAAGAAAGCGGAAAAGAAATGGACACTTTGGTAAAATCAGTTAAACAATTCATCAAAGAGTACGGAAAAAAACAAGGTTACGATTACATTTACGGAACAGGCGATGCTGCAACAGTTTTATATGCCAAAGATTCTTATGATTTGACAAAAGAAATTACAAAAGCTTTAAACGACAAATACGCTAGCAAACCAAAAGCTGATAAAGAAGAAGAAAAAAAGGAAGAGAAAAAGTAATTCCTTATTAATTATATTTAATGCCTTCATCCTCAAAAGATTGAAGGCATTTTTTTTTGGAGCTATTTCCTGCTGTTCATTGCAATCTGCCTTGTTTCGTTCCTCACAAAGACAGGATTTCCATTGCCATCAGGGCTATAAACACCCAGTATGTCATTTCGACGAAGGAGAAATCTCACGCAGTAAATCCAAATCTGATGAGATTTCTCCTCCGTCGAAATGACTTAAACGGAGAAAAATCCGTAATCATCTGCTCAATCTGTTAAATCTGCCTGCCATTTTAATCGCAAACCCATTTCATTTCAAATTTTTCAATATTTTAGCCCAATATTTATACGCCACATGGAAAATTTATCACAAGACGCCAAGTACACCCTACAATTCATCAATCAAACCCAGCGCAACATCTTCCTGACTGGAAAAGCGGGCACTGGAAAAACCACATTGTTGCGTGAAATCATCAAAACCACACATAAAAACGTCGTGGTGGTCGCACCTACTGGAATCGCCGCTTTAAATGCCGGCGGAGTCACCATTCACTCCATGTTTCAACTGCCTTTTGCAGGATTTATCCCGGACAATTCTGCACCTCAATTCTCTGATTTTGTCAAGTTTGAAACCAAACAAACGCTATCTAGACACTTCAAAATGAGTGGCTTAAAAAAAGCCGTAATCCGAAATATGGAATTGCTTATCATCGACGAAGTGAGTATGCTTCGTGCCGATGTCCTAGATGCCATCGATTTCATGATGCAATCGGTACGGAAAAAGAAAACGGCTTTTGGCGGTGTTCAAGTCTTGTTTATTGGTGATTTAATGCAATTGCCACCCGTAATTCGGGACGAAGAATGGAAAATATTGCGTTCGTATTACAACGGAAAATTCTTTTTCCATTCGCACGTCATTCAACTCAATCCGCCTTTATACATTGAACTTTCGAAGATTTTTCGTCAAACGGACGACGTGTTCATTTCGCTGTTAAACAACTTGCGAAACAATCAGATTTCACAAGAGGATATCAAGATTTTAAACCAATACGTAAAACCCAATTTCGATCTCAAAGAAAACAAAGGGTACATTACTTTAACTACTCACAATGCCAAAGCCGATGCCATGAACGCTAAGGCTTTAGAAGAATTAGACGGCAAATTAGTCAAATACAAACCTGAAATCATTGGCGATTTTCCCGATAAAATCTTTCCAGTCGAAGAAAGTTTACAATTAAAAATAGGCGCACAAGTCATGTTTGTTAAAAATGATTTATCACCAGAAAAGCGTTTTTTTAATGGAAAAATGGGCATTATCAAATCGCTTTCGGAAGAAGAAATTTTAGTGCATTTTCCCGAAGAAAACAAAACGATTACGGTCGACAAATACGAATGGGAGAACATTCGATACAAAGTAAACGAAGACACCAAAGAAATTGAAGAAGACGTTTTAGGCACCTTTGTCCACTACCCTATCAAATTGGCTTGGGCTATTACAGTGCATAAAAGCCAAGGGTTAACTTTTGACAAAGCTGCGCTCGATGTATCGCAAGTTTTTCTTCCCGGACAAGCCTATGTGGCTTTATCACGTTTGCGTTCGTTAGAAGGGCTTATTTTGCTTTCTCCGCTAAAAATGAATGGTATTTCAAGCGATGTCGACGTCATGGATTATGCAGAGAACAAAGCCAACGAAGAAATTTTGGCGCAAGCGCTACAATTGGAAACCAACAAATTCCTTTTAAACTATTTAAAATCAACCTTCGACTGGAATGATTTGGCCCAGGAATGGCGCAATCATCAGTTTAGTTATAACGAAAAAGGCGAAAATTCAGAAAAATCGAAACATTTTTTTTGGGCTAAAAAGCAAACTGAAGTGATTTGGGGTATTTTGGAGCCCGCCAGAAAATTTACCAATCAGTTGGATAAATTATTTTCGGAAGAAAAAATCGATTATGCTTTTATTGAAGAAAGGGTCAATGCGGCGTACCAGTATTTTTTCAAACAAATGGATGATTTGGTGTATGAAATTCTGTGGAAACTGGAAGAAGTCAAACGCATCAAGAAAGTCAAAGCCTTTTATGATGAATTATCAGTTTTGGAAGAACTGCAAATCAAAGCCGTATTGCGATTGATGAAAGCCAAATTGCTGGTGAAAACCATTGCGTCATGTGAAACAATTTCTAAAGAGAACCTGACTTCGGATGAAATTAAAACCTATAAAATCAAGAAGTTAGAAGCGATTCAACACCAATTCAAAACATTGAATGTCACACTGATTGAAGACGACGTTGATATCGAACGCTATACCAAAAAAGCAAATACCAAGAAAGAGCCTAAAAAATCAACGGTTCAGGAAACCTACGAATTGTGGTTAGAGCAAAACACCATCAAAGAAATTGCAGCCATGAGAAAGCTATCGGCACAAACCATTGGCGGGCATATTGCGAAACTCATTGAAGGCGGAACGATTCACATTTCGGCGATTTTACCAGAAGACAAAATGCAAGAATTAGCTCAAGTATTTAAAGGTTATACGGAAGAATCGTTAACCCCATTGAAAGAAATTGTAGGCAGTAAATTTACCTGGGATGAATTGAAATGGTTTAAGGCGAGTTTAGCGGTAAATTAAATTTTAATAAACCAATTTATATAAATAGCGCGTCTCAAAACTTTAGAGACGCGCTATTCAATTTACGCTTAATGCCTTGATTTTTGTACTTTTTCTGAGTTTATGATCCAGCGAATGGTGTTCCAAAAATACCTACAGCCAGTTCTACCCAAACAATGACAAGCAGTAGCAGAATTACTCCGCAAATTGCAAATCGGTGTTTCGTTTGGGTTACTTTTCGCATTACAAGTTCACACAGGAGACCCGTACCAAGTAGTAGAACTCCCGCAATAATAAAATCAGATGAATCCCACTTCACTTCCTCAGTGAATTGCATTGCTGTTAAAGGGATTAGTAATAGTAGTGCTACCGTGAGCACAATGCCGAAAAGTCTTTTGTCTTGCGTCATCATAATGTTCTGTTTTAAAATTGATTTTTTATTTGTAAAACTTTAAAAATGAGCCTTTTATTTCCATTTAAATAGACCATTTTTCTGCTTTATTTGACAAATATAATAAACTTTGAAATACAAAGTACTTTTAAATTAAAAAATTTTGTAATTTAGCCAAAAGCTTCGTGGTTATGGAATTCTTTGTAGATAAAAAATCGGTTGTTAGAAAAATATGGGGCAAAAGCGACACCATCCTGTTTATTTTTGCAGGTGCCTCGGCAGAATTTGCGCTTAATAAAGCGGTGGATTGGTTGTATTTTACCGGAAAATTACCGTCTGATCCTTTAGGACGTTTGTTTTCGACAGTTGGGTATGCCAAAAAAATCGTTTTTTCGACTCAAGACGATGCGAATAAGTCCATTGACACCCTTAAGCACATACATGCTGCCGTGGAACAAAACCGTGGTGCGGTAATACCGGACTGGGCGTATCGAGACGTATTGTTTATGTTGATACATTACTCCATTGCTGCCTATGAGTTGCTAGAGCAAAAATTAACCGAAGAAGAGAAAGAAGAAGTCTTTAACGTTTTTTATCGCGTGGGTTTAAGAATGGGATTAACCGAATTGCCCCCTACTTATACTGAATGGTTGCCAGTACGAGAGGCTCATTTAATGGAAAATTTACAAAAGGGGGAACTTACGACCGATCTTTTTAAACAATATAAAAAACACCTTGGTTCTCTACGCTTTAAGGTATTAATCGAAGGGCAAAAAATGGTAGTGCCTAATAGGGTAAAAGAATTGTTGCATTTTAGCGATTTTTCTTTGCTCACTCCTATTGTTCCCGTTTATAAAACAAGTAGATTATTGAAGTTAGACAGGGTAATTAAAAACATTTTACTTCCCGCTGAATATAAAGAGCAAATAAAGGAATTGGATGTGGTGGAGTGATAAAAAACAGTAGATTACAAATATCAAAGAAAACCTTGAAAACCAATGTTAGTTGTTTGGCTTTATTTTATCCCATTCCGATTTTGTCATTTTAAACCAATTGTGTTCTTTGCCTTCGTGATTAAAAGTTTCGATTAATTTTAAGCCGGTTTTTTCCAATACATTTTTAGAACCTATATTCTCTACGTCACAAATTGCATAGATATTCTCTGTTTTTAGATTTTCAAAACCGTAATCTACTAACGCAATAGTTGTTTCGGTAGCAAATCCTTTCCCCCAATATCTTTCTATAAATCGGTAACCCAATTCATAAAAATTATTATGATTATTCATTGGTTCTTTGATTAATTTAATTCCTGACCAACCAATAAATTCATTCGTGTTTTTATCAAGAACTGCCCAACGAGCAATTCCATTATCAGTATATTGTTGATGGAGATTTTGTATCAATTTTTTAATTTCTTCCCTATTTTGAACAGGTTTATTACCCACATATTTTTGAACATTGGGGTTACTATCTAATTCGAAAAGACTATCCTCATCTGTTGGCAAAATTTCTCTTAAGATTAATCTTTCAGTTTCTAATTTAATATTCATTTCTATTATATCTTCTTCGTTTTTTCTATCTTTTTATTGTTTCTACTCCATTCACTCCATGAACCAACATAAAGTTTTGGAATTTCCATTTCGGCGTATGCTAAAGCTAATAATGTATGACAAGCTGTTATGCCTGAACCACAGTGAATAATAATATTTTCTGGTTTAGTTTTTCCAAACTTTGCTTCGTATTTTAATTTCAATTCACTTGGTTTTAGGAATAATCCGTTGTTGTCTAAATTTTCTGTGAAAGGAATGTTTATTGCTCCTGGAATATGTCCTGCAACTAAATCGATAGGTTCAGTTATGCCGTCATAGCGCTCAGCATCTCTAACATCTACTACAATATAACTTTTGTCTTGCGATATTTTTTCTACTTCGTTAATTTCTATTGTTGCTAATTTCCATTTGTTAACTTGGTAATCTTCAGGGGCTTGTTTAATAACTTCTGTTTTTGCACTTAATGGGAAATTATGATTTTTAGCTTCATTTTTCCCCCCGTTAAGTACTTGGACTTTTTGATGACCCACTGATTTTAACATCCACCAAAATCTAGCAGAGGCGTTTGAACCATTTTTGTCGTCATAAATCACGATGTGACTGTTTTTAGAAATTCCTAACTCCGTCAAGGTTTTAGCAAAACTTTCAATTTGTGGCAAAGGATGTCTTCCGCCATTTGAAAAATCATTTTTTATGTCAGCTAATTGAGAATTTAAGTCAACAAAAATGGCGCCCTCTAAATGCTCCATTTCATAATTTGATTTTGAATTCTCACTATTGCTCACATCGAAAATTAGTACATCTGAATTTTTATATATTTTCAAAAGCTCACATGCTTCTATAATCGGGGAAATTTCCACATTCATTTCTTAGTTTCTGTTTGAACTGGGTTTCTTTTAAAATGACGATCAACGTCCCGCCGGCTTTGAGAAGGTGGGGGTTTTATTCCTTTAGTTTGTTTATTCCTAAAGCCAAATATATAAAAAATTGTTGGAGTTTTCCCTAAAACCCCACTTGCTCAAAACCACTGTTGTGCGTAGTTTTTTATGTCAATTCAAGGATAAATTGTTCCCAAAATGTAAAAAAACTTATTCGTTTAGTTCTTGTGCAAAGATTAGTTGACATAAATTCTTTTTCTGCTTTTTGATCTTCAAGTCCCCAACCAACTTTGTATTGCTCTTTATATGCATAAACTAAATACTGTTTATTTAAATCAAAATAGTTTCCGCAATCTGCACCGCCACCAGATGTGATTATTGTAATTCTTTCTGAATGTTCAAAGCCTTTCTTCCTTTTATGAATGTGTTTGATTTCAAAAATAAATTCATATCGTTTATAATCAACAGTTCTTTCAGAACCAGTCATTTTTTCTTTGGTTACTATTTTATTTATTTCGATAACTTTTCCAGTGAAAACGAAGTCAGCTTTATTTTGCCCCTTTAAAATTCCTGCTTTTAAACAAGAGCATGCTAATGTAGAGCTAATAGAAAAAGTCAGAACTAAAATTGTAATTATTAATTTCATTTGTTGTATTAAGTTATCGAATACGTTTCGTCACTCCAAAATTACGCACAACGTCCCGCCGGCTTTGTGAAGTGGCGGTATTTTATTACTGATGTTTACAAATATACCGAAAAGTCTGAAAGAAAAAAGCTGAATTAAAAGAAGAAATATAAGCACCAAACCATCCCAAAAAAATCACCAAGCCCCGCCATTTCACAAAACCGCTGTTAGCTGTAGCTTTATTTCGGAATCGACTCAAATTTTACTTCATCAATTATATCGGATTTTGTTTTAAAGTTATAAAGGGAATCAGATGCTTGATTAGAATTATAAGAAAAAAAATTCTCAACGGTTTGAGATAATTTGATTATTCTATCATCTATTTTCCCTTGCTGAACAATTTTTAAAGTATCTGAATTTGCATTTAGAATCAATGAGAATGAATCTACATCGCAACAATCTTTGTTGGATTTTAAGTTTGCATTTTTAATTTCAAAAATCTGCATCGTAAGTTTATCAAATTCTCTTTTAGACAATTTTCCTGTTGAAATATGTCCTTGTTTTTCTAAGTAATATTCACGACTATTTTTAATTGCAAACGAGTAATCTCCTAACCAACCATTCGAATAACTCATTTCAAAATATTCCAATTGTTTAGGTGTGTCATTACAACAAATCAAAATAAAAGAAATTAAGATAAGACATATCCTCATGTTTTGTAAAGGGTTTTCAGAGTTACAGCTAACTAATTAATATACGCAACGGAGTAAAATAGTAGCTGCCTAACTCAACCAATACACCCCCATCACCGCAGGAATAAAATAAATAGCAATCGTTCTCGCACCATCATAATCTTTCGCGATGCGTTGGCCAAAAAGCAACATCAGCAAGGTAATACACGAAACCATTGCTCCGTATTTTCCAAACATGGTTCCGCCGCTAATAGACATTTCAATCATACCAACGATACACAAAATTCCGGCAACGATTTCAAAAGCCAAAAGGGTTTTTAGGGCAATGGCAACTTTATTAGCTAAAAAGGTATTCGAAAAATGTTCGTTCAACCACGAAAGGTTTCCATTAAAATCAGTGAATTTATCGTAGCCTGATTGTAAAAAAGTAATGGCTAAAAAAAGTAAGACGAAAATGGGAGCTAAATTTTCCATGAGGTTATTTTTTATGAATTAAACGGGTTAGTTTTATAGATAAGTCGGTTAAAATAATTTTAGCATTTCCATTGCGCTCAATGTGATAAATCGCATCGGAAAGCTCACTAAATATATCGTTTATATTGTTTCCGTTGACAAACGGAGCAAATTTTTCAAAGTTAAAGCCTTCTACTGAAGGTTCCACGTATACCAATTTTTCGGTTTGGTAATTGAGCAACAAGGCCTGGCGAAACATTTCGACACAAAAATGAAGGAATTTCTTTTGCGTTTCACGTCCCAAGCCAGCTATTTGTTCGCTCCACAAGATTAAATCCTGAATGGCCGCTGCATTTCCTTTGGCTCTAAAAGCAGCACGAACCCAAGTTACAAACCATTCCTCGAAAGGCAAATCGTCGTTGACTTCGTTACAAAATTGTAAGGCTTTGTTGTAATTGCCTTGTGCTTTATGAGCAATCTTTTGGGCTTTTTTGGGCTCTATATTTTGGTTGGCTACCAACGATTCGGCAATCGCATTTTCTGGTAAAGCCGAAAAATGCAAGACTTGACACCGTGAACGTATGGTCTGAATGATGTCTTCTTCGTTTTCAGAAATTAGAATGAATAAGGTTTTATCGGTAGGTTCTTCTAGTAATTTCAGTAATTTATTAGAAGCCGCAATATTCATTTTATCGGCCATCCAAACAATCATGATTTTGTATCCGCCTTCGTAAGATTTCAGCGCCAGCGATTTTAACATTTCCTGAGCGTCTTCCACCCTAATTTCGCCCTGTTTATTTTTTACATCGAGCAAATTGTACCAATCGAAAATACTTCCGTAGGGTTTTTCTGTTAGGAATTTTCTCCAATCGGTTAAAAAATCCAAACTTTTAGGTTTCGATTTTACTTCGTCTGTTGTTACCGTTGGGTAGACGAAATGTAAATCGGGATGCGAAAAATGTTCAAATTTCAAATTACAAGCTTCGTTTCCACCCGAATTTTCATTTCCCACATTATTACACAAAACATATTGAGCATAAGCAATCGCCATAAGCAAAACGCCCGACCCTTCTGGCCCTACAAACAATTGCGCATGTGGAATTCTGCCTGAAGTTGCACTTTGCAACAAGTGGTTTTTTAAATGTTCGTGGCCTACGATTTGGTTAAATTGCATGTTGCAAATGTAAATCAATGAGTTTGTTAATCAAAATAAATTAAAAATTGACCACGAAAACAATCCTAAAAAATAGTTATTAATAAAATTTATTTCAAAATTGTTGATAAATAATTCCATATTCTAAAAATTTTAATAATTTTGCCAATTAAAGTAACAGCTTAATTGTCTTGTTTTTAAAGGCTTTTAAAAAAACGTTTGCTTTTTTTTAACAAAAAAATAATTTTTGGCACGCTTTTGGTATTGTTGTAAAAAAAATAAATGCATTGTTTTTTATAAAAGTTTTTGAAGAAAAAAGACGGGACAACAATTAAAAAAAAGTATTAAAAACTTGTCAATTCAATTTAAAAACATATTTTTGAATAATTAGAATTTAACTCAAATTTTGAATCAACCATGAAAAAAATTATCTTTTTAGGCCTATTAATGCTTTTCGCAGTAGGTAATATGAATGCTCAAGCAAAAGGGAAACCTAAAAGTATCATCAGTACTGGTGCCTCTATGAGAAAATTTCACGAAAAAAGTGAGCTTGAGACTATGAACAAAGGTCAACTTCTTGAATTATATATTGAACGCATCAAGGTTTTAGTAAATACACTTCCGTATATTGCTTTAACAAACAAACCTGGTGTAACCATGCAAGATGTTGGTATTCCTGAAAACTCAGAAAACAATAAAGTTTTAGATGCTCAGCAACAAAACACATTGACTTTTTTAAATGCAACAGTTGATTTCCAAAGGTTAATGACCCCATATGCTGATAAAGGAAATTTAGTGTCTTCTATATTGTATTATGAATCAATGCTTAAAGAATTAAATCAGCTTAATGAGCAGTAAAAATGAATTTTTAAAGTGAATTTTATAATTAACTTTTAAACCTAATCCCCATGAAAAACCTACTTAAAATTAAATGGATCGCTTTGTTTGCAGTCATGACTGTAAGTGCACAGCAAGAAAAGGGTATAATCGGTGCTAGTAACTGGTTGAATAACTGGACAGAGTTCAAGCCTGCAAAAACTGAATACAATGAAACAAATCAGATTTTGTACGGAAAAATCACAACAAACACAACGTTGTTTAAGAAGAACACTTATTTGTTGCAAGGACCAGTTTATGTAACGAACAACGCAATACTTACCATTGAACCAGGTACGGTTATTAAAGGTGATTTTGAAACCAACGGAGCTTTAGTTATTACTAAAGGTGCTCAATTAATGGCAAGTGGATCTGAAACTGACCCAATTGTTTTCACATCAAATAGACCTGTTAAAAAAGCAGGAGACTGGGGTGGATTGGTAATTTTAGGAGATGCTCCAATTAATAAATTTGGTGGTGCTTCTTCAATGAATTACGAGTTAGATCCTTCTCAAACTATTTACGGAGGAACAAATCCTATGGCTAATTCTGGAGTAATTAGATTTTTAAGAATCGAATTTGCTGGAAAAAAGATAAAAGGATACAAAGATTACAATGCTTTATCAATTGCTGGTGTGGGTAACAAAACAGTAATAGAAAATGTTATGACTAGTTTTTCTGCAGGAAATGCTTATGAAATATTAGGAGGTGACATCGCTATGAAAAACATGGTAGCTTTCCGTTCTGCGGGTGATGATTTTAGATTTTCTCAAGGAGCACAATGTAAAATCAACAATACTTTAGCGGTAAGAAACTCTTATACTTCTACTTCATCTAGAGCAAGATGTATGAATGTTAATTCATACGAGAAAAAAGAAGAAGCTGATTTTTCTAAAGGATTAACAAACGTTGTAGCGACTAATTGCACTCTGGTTAATAACACTGAAACTTTAGCTGCCGATATTACAAGCGGCTTAGTAAAAGAAGCCATTTTTATTGCTGACAACGCATCATTTTCTTTAAAGAAAAGTGTAATCTCAGGATTTATGCCTGCAGTTATTTTAGATGATGAAATTAAATTAGAAACAGGAGGATTAAAGAAGATCGAATTTAAAGAAATGTATTTTAACAATTGTAAAGGAAATATTTTTGTTGAAAACACTGCTGATAATGCTGACCTTGAAGATTACTACGGTAACCTATCATTCTCTAATCTTTACGAGAACACTCCAAATGCAGAGATGTTTATAGATAGCAGCAACGCTAAAAGCACTCCAGATTTTAGAGTAAAAATCGGTAAAATTACAGCCTCAAAATAAATAGTTTAAAACAAACTAGTAATCCATTAAAAGAACATTCTTCTTTTAATGGATTTCTTGGCTTTTGTTTTTTTACACTTGTTTGCTGGTTTTTTGAGTAATAATTTAATTGTTTGTCATTATGAAATCTAAAAATACAACTGTTCTTAATAAGTATATTTTTCTTTTTGCTTTAATACTTTTTCAAGCATCTAACTTGTTTGCTCAATCAATTAATCCACCAATAAAAGCTTTCGGAAATATTTGCGCATCCCCATCTTTCAATAGTTATACCGTAACTTTTGATTTTAGTGGTTTTGGAGGTGGAAATACATTTATTCTTGAAATGTCTAATGCTGCAGGAAGTTTTTTAAGTCCGACCCCGATTAGCATTATCTCATCTCAATTAGCAACAAGTCCAGGAAGTTTCACATTTAGTGTTCCACCCAATACAACAACGGCAGGTCAAAATTATGTACTACATGTTAAAAGTACTTCGCCTGCTATAACAAGCAACCCTTCTCCTGCATTTGATGCTTATTATAAAGCATACAATGATAGTTTTAAGCTTAATAATAATTTAACCACATTAAATATTTGTGGGACTTCAGGAACTTTATCGGTAGATGCAGGAGCCAGTTCTCCAAGAAATTTCTCGGGGCTAAGTTACAAATGGTATAGAAATAATGTACTTATAGCAGGTCAATCCAGCTTTTCATTAACGGTAACAACAGCAGGAACTTACTATGCTGAGTTAGATTATGGCGCTTGCAGCAGTTCATTAACAACTTCACAAGAAATTAATGTTAATTTTGTAACGGGAGCTTCTACTTATACCATTGTTTCAAGTTTAGGAACCGATATCTGTCCCTCTACACCCACAACCTTGAGTACTGAAGCAGGTCATAGTTATCAATGGTATCGAAACGATGTGGCCATATCGGGAGCAACGCAAAATGCATATACTACAGCAGTTACAGGATCCTATAAAGTAGTAGTAGGTCCCGGTTCTCAGTGTCAATCTACTTCAAATACGATTGTGTTAAACGCCGAGGATTTTAATCTTTCTATTGACGCATTGTTGCCTCCGGCAAAAAACAGAATTCTTGAAGGAGAATCTAAAATTTTTACTGTCTCAACCGATGCGGCTTCTCCAACCTACGAATGGTATAAAGACGGTGTTTTAGTGAACCCTGTAAATACAACCCCTAGTATAACTGTAACGGAACCAGGAAGGTATAAAATAATAGTCAATCAAACGGCATCATGTAATTTCTCAAAAGAATTAGAGTTTGATGTAATATATGGCGCGGTTGCTCTAACCATTCCTAATGTGATTAGCCCAAATAATGGTGATGACAGTAATGATACATGGGTAATTCCAAATGAATATGCAAACAACGAGCATGAAATAATTATTATGGATAATTATGGTAAAATTGTGTTGCAAAAAATAAATTATCTTAGCGACTGGCCGGTTAAAGGTTCAATCGAATTTAAATCGGTTAATCCAGTATATTATTATATCATTAATAAGAATGGAAGTCCTGTTAAAAAGGGATCTATAACCATAATTCAATAATATGAAATTAAGAGTTTTTTTTAGTTTACTTTTTTTAAATAGTATAATCAGTATTTCTCAAAATACCGATGGGGTTATGTCGTTTGACGTACCTGCAAAAAATTCACTTAAATTCAATAAATTTTTAATAAACCCAACCTTTAGTTACGTTCGTGAGGACGAATCTTTTATTAGTTTTTTAAATAAAAGACAATGGTCAGGTTTCGAAAACGCACCACAAGCTTATTTCTTTAGTTATTCAGGTAAATTTAGAGATGAAAACGGAATTGGTTTAGGGCTTTTTCAGCGTAAATCAGGAATATTGTCATCGTTTGGTTTAGTGGCCAACTTCGCAAGAAGTGTCGAAATGAATAGAGATAGTAATTTCGCCTTCGGAGTCAATTTAGCCTATGTAAATAGTGGTTTAAACAAAGGCGATATAAATGCGGTTGACCCTAACGACCCATCATTAGCAAACATCCCAAAAAACTCTGCAATATCAATTAACCCAGGGGTAAATTACACGACAGGTTTTTTCGATTTCGGATTAACCGCCAATAATATTTTTTATTATAGTTTTAATGGAGGTGTAGTAAAAGACGACCCTTCCAAAGGATTTGGAGCTCATATCATGTACTCTGGTTATATGGATGGTTCGGGTATTTTCGAAAGAGCAAAATTTACCACTTTAGTTAAAGCTGATGTTTTAAAAGAAAAATCAATCTTTTCAGGTTCGCTACTTTTTAATGCACCAAAAGGTTTTTGGGCGCAAGCCGGTTATAATAATGTTTATGGAGCGTCTGCAGGAGTAGGATTAATAGTCGCTAAAAAAATATCACTAGGATATACCGTAGAAAAAGGATTGGGAAATTTTTCTAATTTCGGATTGTCACATGAAATCACTTTAGCCTACAAAATAAGAGGATATGGTGAATATGAAGATGTAGGTCCAATTGTTAAAGCTACTAAAAAAACAAATCCAAACGTAAAGAGAACTGTTGTTAAGAAAAAATCAGCTGCTGAACTTCAAGCCGAACGCGACGCAGCATTGGCTCTTAAAGCACAACAAGATAAAGACAGATTAGAAGCCGAAAGATTACGTCGTGAAACAGCTCTAGCTGAAGCCAAAGCGAAAGCTGAAGAAGAAGCACGTCTAAGAGCTGAAGCCGCGAAGCTTAAAGCAGAACAAGAAAAAGCATTAGCAGAAGCAAGATTAAAAGCAGAAGCAGAGGCAAGATTAAAAGCAGAACAAGATAAAAAGACCGCAATAACTGAAGCAGAACGTTTGCGTCGTGAAAAATTAGCAGCCGATGCTAAAGCGAAAGCAGATGCCGCAGCTCGTGCTAAAGCCGAAGCAGACAGATTAAAAGCAGAACAACTTAAGGCAACCCAAGAAGCTGAACGTCTTCGTCTAGAAAAAATAGCTGCTGATGCCAAAGCTAAAGCGGATGCTGCAGCTCGTGCTAAAGCGGAAGCAGACAGATTAAAAGCCGAGCAACTTAAGGCAACCCAAGAAGCTGAACGTCTTCGTTTAGAGAAATTAGCAGCTGATGCCAAAGCCAAAGCCGAAGCAGATGCTCGTGCTAAAGCCGAAGCTGATAGATTAAAAGCAGAACAACTTAAAGCAACTCAGGAAGCTGAACGTCTTCGTTTAGAGAAATTAGCAGCCGATGCTAAAGCCAAAGCTGAAGCAGATGCTCGTGCTAAAGCTGAAGCAGACCAACTCAAAGCGGAGCAAGAAAGAGCACGTTTAGAAGCAGAAC